>DATHUZ010000314.1:0-2920 GCA_035461725.1 Anaerolineae bacterium | reverse complement strand
TGGCCGGTGGAAGGAGCCTGGAGCACCCAACCTTCGGCCAGGGTGCCGTGCACCAGGGTGAGGCTGCCGGCAGGCGGCGGCTCGGTGACCTGCTCGACAGGCACCGCCACGGTATCGCGCTCCTCCAGCAGCTCGGCGATGCGCCGTGCCTGGCGGCTGACGACGACGACACGCTCGCCCGCGTCGCGCATCTCCTGGAAGCCGTCGAGCAGGCGCTTGAGCTGACCACCGTACCCCTCACCGTGCTGAAATGTCCCGGCCAACAGGCCGGGGTGGGCCTCCTGTAGCCGCCCGCCCAACAGCAGCGGGCGGAGCGCGTGCAAGCGATCGCGGATCTCGTCCCAGGTAAAATAGGGCCGGGGAAAGTTCCTGGGCAGCTCACCGGCCCTGGCCAGGTCTTCCTGCAGTGCCTGTGCCTGGCGGTCGAGATCGACCGTGGCGGCCATCAGGCCATCCCAATCATCCACCAGGCAGAGGCCGTTCGGGGGCAGATAATCGAGCAGCATCGCCGGGTGGGAGTAGAAGAAGGGAAGGTAGAAGGCGATGCCGCGAAAGGCCGAGCCCGCCTCCAGGTAGGCCAGGTCCTGCTGGTATTCGCTGCGCGCCGGGCCATGGCAGTAGGTCAGGTCGAGCTCGGCGACGCGGCGCGCAGCGGCCTGGGCGAGGCGCGGCAACGCCTCGGTGGCCGGGGCAAGGAGAAACTCGTCAACCTGATCGATGGTGCGCTGGGTAGTGGGGTCAAAGAGGCGCATGCTGTCGATCTCGTCGCCAAACAGCTCGATGCGTACCGGCTGCAAGAGGTTGGGCGGGTAGACGTCGACCAACCCACCCCGCCGGTTAAAGGTGCCGGGCTCTTCGACGACGGTATCCGGGCGGTACCCGTTCGCGACCCATCCCTCGAGGGTGCGCTGCAGATCGATCTCCTGGCCGGTGCGGTAGTGGCGCACGCCGAGCCGGAACTCACGCAGCGGCGTCGTCTGCTGCATGACGGCGCGGGCCGAAGCGACAATGACCGGCGCTCCGCGCTCCGGCGGCCGGGTCAACACGGTGAGCGCGGAGAGGCGGTCGCTCACCGTCTCGCGCGACCACGACACCCGCTCGTAGGGCAAGGCGTCGGGCTCGGGGAAGGGGTAGATGGTGTCTGTGCCCGTCCACGTGCGAAGCTGCTCCACCCACTGGCCCACCCGTTCAGAGCGCGCGGTGAGGATCAGCAGCGGCCGGTCGAGCTGCTGGTAGAGCGCTGCCACGACGTAGGGACGGGCAGCAGAGATGATGCCGAGCCCTTCGCCGCGCCGGGCGTCTACCAGGGCATCGAGGGCCTCTTGCTCGATCGCGCCGGTCAACTGCCCATACGCAGGCACGGAACGAACCAGGTGCGACAATCCGGACAGCTTCATGCCGCGTCCCCCTCGTCCAGGAATGGCTGGTTAAAGCGGTCCATGGCGGCCATCACTCCTTCGGCCAGCCAGCACTCGACGGCACTCACGGCGCGGTCAATCACCGCGTCAAGAAGTGGGCGGTCGGACGTGAGGAAGGGCTGGAGCACGTAATCGGCAGGGTCGACGCCGGCAGGCGGCCTGTCGATGCCGACGCGCAGGCGCGGAAATGCCTGGGTGCCCACCACCTCCTGGATCGAGCGCATTCCTTTATGCCCACCCGAGCCACCTTCTGCGCGCAGGCGCAGGCGCCCGAGAGGCAGGTCGAGGTCGTCGTACACGACGAGCATGCACTCGATCGCAATGCCGTTGGCCCGCAGCAGGCGTCCGGCCGTGCGGCCGCTGAGGTTCATGTAGGTCTGGGGCTTGGCGAGGATGACGCGCGCATTGCCGATCCGGCCCGCGGCGACGTGCGCGCGGGCATCCTTGTCGCGCGCGAAGGACAGGCCGTGGGCGCGGGCCAGGGCGTCCACGACGAAAAAGCCGGCGTTGTGCCGGTGGCGGGCGTAGGCGGCACCCGGGTTGCCGAGGCCGACGACGAGTGCGCGCGCGCAGCCCTGGCCGGTCGAATCGGTCACGGCCCTAGTCCTCGTACATCCCGAGGCCTTCGCGGCCACGCCGGCCGAGCCAGCGGGCGGCAGAAGCCAGGCTCGCCTTGAAAACGAAAAAGAGGCCGATCAGCAAGAAGAGACCGACGGTGGCGCCCGCACCCCAACAAGCGGCGTCGCTCACACTCTGGAACGGCAAGTTCACCTGCGGTTCGGGCGTATCGGTCGGCGTCAGTGTCGGGGCCGGCGTTTCGGTCGGGATGGGCGTGGGGCTGACAACTGTGGGTACCCCGATGACGACGGTGGGCGAGGGCGGTGGCGTATCTGTCGGCGTGGGAGAACCTTCGGGCGTAGCGGTTTCCTCCGGCGTCGGAGTGTCGATGGGCTGGGTGTTGGACACCTGGATGCCCCGCACAAAGTACTCGTCATAGTTGCCGTCGGCGCGCACGACACGCAGCCGCAGGCTATACATACCATCGGGGATGATCGTCGTATCCCACAGGCCGAGGCGGCCCTGGACAACGGGCACGGCAAAGGGCGAGCCGCCGATGGGCGTCCACTGATCGCCGGGGTTCGGCTCGGGTCCGTAATGGATCTCGTACTTTTGAAACTGTGGGTGGGTGGCACTGCCCTCCACAGGCACCAGGCCACGCACCGTCGCGCGGTCGCGGGGCGAGCTGATCTGGCCGGTGGACTGGGCACGCACCTCTGTCCATCCGGCCGTGGCGATCAAGCTCGCGACAGCGAGGCAGCTCGCCAGCAGCAAAAAGAGCACTCTTTGAAGCACGCCATATCCTCCACACTTAGAACACAACGTACAAGTGTAGCATAGAAGGGTGGGTATGACAAAAAGGGGGGTCCGAGTGGTGCCGGGCGCGGGGCGCGCTTTTGGACACGGATTGGACGGATTACACGGATTTCTTGATACGTGTAATC
>DATHUZ010000313.1:0-24480 GCA_035461725.1 Anaerolineae bacterium | reverse complement strand
TCCACGCCACCAGCACGATCCTGGCGCCCGAGCTGAGCATCCGCTACCCCACGGGCGACGAGCCCCCCGACCCGCTCCTTCTCTGTGACGGGGATGAGGTGACCCTGGTCGCGGTCACCAACCGGCCCGCCCCGCTGACCTACGCCTGGGACCTGGGCGATGGGACGGTGGCCGATACGCCGGTCGTCACCCATAGCTGGACCTACGGCGACTATACCCTGCTGCTGACCACGACCAATGCCTATGGCTGGGTCGAGACCGGCACCCTTGAGGTGCAGGTCGGCCATCAACCCGCCGCCGGCTTCCTCTCCAACAGCCCGGTGATGTTGGGCCAGAACGCCATCTTGACCGACACCACCACCTTCGACCCGGCGACCTGGGCCTGGGACCTGGGTGATGGCGTCGGCACGTCGAGCCAGCCGAACGTGGTTTACAACTATTCCAACGCCGGCGACTATACCGTCACCCTGACCGTCACCAACCGCTGCGGCGTCGACGTCTACAGCGCGCCCTTCCGTGTCCAGGAGGAGCCGCCGCCACCGCTCTATCGCTTCTACCTGCCAGTTGCCATCCGGAACTATCCGTAGCGCTGGGTCCAGGGATACACCGAGTCGACACGGAGATACACAGAGAGAAGGACGAGGAAACAAAACTCTGTGTATCTCCGTTCTCTCTGTGCATCTCTATGTAACTCGCACTAGCGATCGGTCATGAGGAGAGACAATGAAAAAGCTTGCCTTGACCTTTAGTCTGCTATTGCTGGGCTGCCTGCTCCTCGCCCTGCCCGCCACGGCCGGCGACGATCCGCAGCTCCACGAAAAGCTCCTGCCCAAAATCGACCCCGCGCTCCTGCGCGCGCTGGACGGCTCGCCCGATGGCACCGCCACGTTCCTCGTCTACCTCGGCGGCCAGGCCGACCTCAGCCCTGCCGTCGGCCTCGAATCGCGTGCCGAGCAGGGCCGGTGGGTCTATGACACCCTCCGTGCCCACGCCGGCCGCAGCCAGGCCGGCATCCGCGCCTACCTCGACGCCGCCCGGCGCACGGGCCAGGTCCGCGCCTATACCCCCTTCTGGATCGTCAACGGCGTCTCTGTCACTGCTGGCGCCACTGCCCTGTGGGACCTCGCGGCCCGCGACGAGGTGGACCACATCACCCTCGAGCGTACCTACACGCTCACTGTGGGGGCCGGGGACCGCGCACCTCTGCCAGAGGCTGTAGAGTGGAACATCGCCAAGATCAACGCCGACACCGTGTGGGCCACCTACAACGTCACCGGCACCGGCGTCCTCGTGGCCAACATCGACAGCGGCGTCATGGGCGACCACACGGCCCTGGCGGGCCAGTACGCCGGTACTGGCGGCGGCACCCCCGACCACAACTATCACTGGTTCGACAGCGTCAACGGCGGGCTGGCGCCGTACGACGACAACGGCCACGGCACCCACACCATGGGCACGATTGCCGGCGATGACGGGGGTCTGAATCAAATCGGCGTCGCCCCCGGTGCCCGCTGGATCGCCGTCAAGGCCTTTTCTGCCGGCGGCACCGGCACCAGCACCGACATCCACGAGGCCTTCCAGTGGGTGGTGGCCCCCTGCGACAGCAGCGGCGCCAACTGCGATCCGGCTCGCGCCCCGCGCCTGGTCAGCAACTCGTGGGGCAGCTCCGACGGCAGCCGCACCGAGTTCCTGCCCGACGTGATCGCCCTCCGTGCGGCGGGCATCTGGCCCGTCTTTTCCGCCGGCAACGATGGCCCCGGCACCGGCACCATCGGCTCGCCCGCCAGCTTTGCCCAGGCTTTTGCCGTGGGCGCTACCGACAGCGGCGACCTCATCGCCTCCTTTTCCAGCCGTGGCCCCTCGCCCCTCACCGCCGAGACCAAGCCCGACGTCAGCGCCCCCGGCGTGGGCGTGCGCTCGGCCTACAACGACGGCGGCTACAGGTCGCTCAACGGCACCAGCATGGCCTCTCCGCACGCTGCCGGCGCCGGAGCCCTCCTCCTCTCCGCCCAGCCAACCCTCGGACCCGATCAGCTCGAAGAGATGCTCACCACCACCGCGCTCGACCTGGGCGAACCCGGCCCCGACATGATCTATGGCCACGGCCGGCTCGACGTCCTGGCCGCTATGCAGCGCCTGCTCAGCTCCGGGCACCTCACCGGCGTGATCCGCGATGCCGCAACCAGCCAGCCCATCCCTGGTGCCACAGTCAACGTCCAGGGCATGGGCTATAGCCTGGATTACACCGCCGGTGCCGGCGGCGTTTACAGCGCTACTTACCTTCTGGCCGGCACCTACACGGTCACCGCCGGCTACTATGGCTACGAGCCCGGCGTGGTCGGCGGCGTCACTGTCGTCACTGCCAGCGTCACCGTCCATGACCTGGCCCTCACCGCCCTGCCCACCCACACGCTCTCCGGCTATGTCACCGAGGCGGGCACGGGCGATCCGCTCACCGCCACCGTCCGCGTCCTGGGCACGCCGCTGGCCCCCGCACCCACCGATGCTACGGGCTTTTACAGCCTGGTCGTCGCCGAAGGGGAGTATGATGTCGAGGCCCACAGCTTTGCCCACGCCACCGGCCTCCAGTACGTCGTCGTCGACCAGGACCGCACCCTCGACTTTATCCTGGAGCCGCTGCCCCCTATCCTGCTGGTCGACGACGACGAGGGCGACCTGCGCGACTATTCACCCCACGTCCAGGACTATTTCCTTGCGGCGCTTGCCGCCAACGACTATAACTATACCTACTGGGACATCGAGGCTCACGGCGGCGCGCCCGATTTCGACACGCTGCGCCAGTATGCCGCCGTTGTCTGGTTCGGCGGCGAGTTTGGCCGCATCAAGGACATTACCGACGCGGCCCAGGCCCAGACGATGATGGATTATCTCGACCTCGGCGGTCGCCTCTTTTACACCGCCCAGGAGCATACCTTTTACTATGGCGACGACGCCGTCTGCGACACCGACCCCGCGGCCTGCCCCTTTACCTACCAATACCTGAACCTTGGCGCCTTCGTCGAGGACCGCAAGGCCGAGACGGTGTATGGCGTGGCCGGCGACCCCGTGGGCGGCGGCCTGGGGCCGTTCGCCAGCCACTTTCCGCCCTTCGAGACCGATTTCAGCGACGGAATCACGCCCGGCGTCGGCGCTTCCACCGCCTTTACCGCCTCTTCTTACCTCAACCCCGACCACGTCATGGCCCACACCTACGTGAGTCCCACGGCCGGCTACAAGGTCGTCTTTATGGCCTATCCCTTCGAGGCGCTGCCTGCCGTCGACGCGGCCGACGTCCTGGTGTCGGTCATGGACTGGTTGGGCGTCCAGGGCGCCGTCGAGGGGGTCACCCTGGCCCCGGCCTACCAGAGCCAGTTGGTATTCCCCGGCGAAGCGGCCGGCCACCTCTTCCGAGTCCGCAACCTCAACGCCGCCCCCGAGATCTATAGCCTCGAGGTCCTCAGCATCACCCTCGGCTGGCCGGCGACCCTCATGGACGCCGGCTTTACCACGCCCATCGTCGAGCTGGGGCCCGTGCTCCCCGGCGCCACGGCCGATTTTGGCCTGCGCGTCGAGGTGCCTGACGGCGCCACACCGGGCGCCGCCGAGCTGGCCTCCGTCGAGGTCCGCACCCAGAGCCAGCCCGTGTATGCCGACCGCGGCCAGGCGGCCACCCACGCCCGCATGACCTACTATGCGCTCGACGACGACGAGTGCGGCACCGGCGTGCACTTGAACTGGGTCGACGCCACCTCGGGCCAGCGCCACGACATTGGCGGCACCGGCGAGCCGGTCTACTTTTCGACCCCGCTGCCCGCGCCCTTTACCTTTTACAACGAAACCTACGACCGCGTCTATGCCAACGAGTGTGGCAGCCTGATCTTTGGCGACGACAATATCTATGACGACTGTTACCCTTCCGACCCGCCCATCCCCAACCCCACCATCACCGACCCCAACAATGCGGTCCACGCCACCTGGGGCACCCACTACTGGAACCCCCACTATGATCCCGCCCAGGCCGTCTATACCCGGCACGTCACCGGCGGCGGGCGCAACTGGTTCGTCGTCGAGTGGCACCATTGGGACGACCTCTTGGGCGGGCCCGATACCTTCGAGATCATCCTCGACCTCGACAGCAGCGAGATCTATGTTCAATACCTGACCGTCACCCATCCTAACTATGCCGTCGCCGGCATCGAAAACGCCTTTGGCACCGAGGGCGTGCTCTATGTCAACGACGGGCTCCCTGCCAAGAATGCCCTTCACGACCGTCTGGCGGTCAAGTATGGCGTCGGCCAGCCGCCCGAGGTCAACGAGGTCTTTGTTCTGCCCTGGTGGGATGAGCGCGCAGCCGAGCCGGGCACCGTCGTCACCTACCTGCTGACGATCAGCAACACGAGCAGCGTCAGCGACACCTTCACCCTCGAAGCCGGCGGCGCCGAGTGGCCTGTGAGCTTCTGGGACGTGACCTTTACCACCCCCGTATCCGATACCGGGCCTATGGCCTCGTGCACCGCGCGCGACGTGGGCGCACGCGTGACCGTCCCGCGGGACGCCTGGGCCTACCACGCCGACCGCGTCGCCCTGGGTGCCCGCTCGCAGCAGAATACACTCATCCTAGGCTCCGCGCCGGTGACCACTACCGCCCTTGCCGTGCCCGGTGTCGCCTGGCTGCCTACCTCTGCCGCCGGAGAAGCAGCCGGACCGCCCTCCTTGGGCCAAGAAGCGTGGTACACGTTTGCCGTCACCAACACCGGCAACGTCACCGACACCTTTGTCCTCGCTGCCGGCGGCGCCGCCTGGGAGACCAGCTTTGTCGAGGCCGGCCATGCCCCGATCATCACCCACACCCGGCCCCTGTCGCCTTTCAGCAGTCAGCAGGTCAGTGTCCTGGTGCGCCCGCCGCTGTGGACGTACGCCGGCAGCCGCGACGCCGCCGCCATGCACGCCACCGGCCAGGCCTTCAGTCACATCACCGCTTCGGCAGCGGTCACCACCACCGCGGCGGCCTATCCCGCCGTCGACTGGATGCCGGAGGTCAGCAGCCACGACGACGGTGCGGGCCGCATCGTGCCCTACCTGGTCGAGGTGCGCAACCGGGGCAACGTGGATGATATCTACACATTCTCTATCCACGGCGCTGCATGGACGACCACGCTCTGGAACGAATCGTTCACCCTGCCCTTGAGCCAGACCACGCTGCTGGCGCCTGGTGCCGTGCAGCGCATCGGGGTGCGCGTCCAGATCCCCGCGTCCGCGTCGTCACCCGACCTTGACGCCGCACTGCTGCGCGCCACCTCCACCTACACGCCCGGCCTCTGGGCCGATGCCCTGCTCATCACCCGTGTAGCCCGCCCTGTGCCCGGAGAGTATGGAGTCAGTCTTTCCCCACCCGGCGTGCTCAACAGCGGCACACCGGGCACCTGGGTGCCGTTCAAATTCGTCGTCACCAACCGGGGCACGCAGGCTGACACCTTCGACCTCGCCTTTCAGGGCGCCTCGTGGCCTCTGATGCCCGTAGATACCCTTTATCCGTTGGCCCCTGGCAGCAGCGCGACGATCCAGGCCGGCGTTTGGATCCCGGCAGGCACCGCCGCGGGCGACTGGGATGCGATGAGCATCCTCGTCACCTCGCAAAGTGACGCCACCGTGCGCGATGCGTTGGCGGTGGTCACCGTCGCCCGCACCGGCGAGGCCGCCACCCACTTTGCCGTCTACTTGCCCCTCGTCGTCAGGGGCGCGCCATAGGAACATTCTCTTGGTGCCTGGCACTGTCTTCCACCACGGTGCCAGGCACCATCGCCCCCTCTCCCTCGGGGAGAGGGTTGGGGTGAGGGGGAACTGCCACAAACGAAATCCCCTGACGCGTCGCCCCGGCGATTTGCGAATCGGCGCCGCTTGTGGTACAATATGGGCGCGTGATAGGAGTCAAGCCCTATCTTATATGCACCGGGGCGTAGCGCAGTCCGGTAGCGCACTTGAATGGGGTTCAAGTGGTCGCCCGTTCAAATCGGGCCGCCCCGACCACGAAGAGGATGGTCGATAGCACGCTCGCTGTCGACCATTCCTTCTATATACCGCCGGACGCTTTGCACGCCGTCGTGGCAAGGTCTGCGCCCGTCGTGCACCTAGCGAGGAGGGTTCCCAGGAATTTTATGCAAGCGTCATCGTCGTGGACCCGGCCCGGTTGGCGCTTTCTCGGAGTAGAGAAGCAAATGAACATTGTCGTTCAGAGCTGTGAGGACCTGAAAAAAGAAGACGTCGCCTTCCTGGAAAAGATCGTCGGCGACATGGGCATCCTGGCCGATCTTAGCCGCGCCGACGTGCTCCTCTACTGCCCCTGCTCGCCCGACGTCGCCGTCGTCGCCGCCCAGGCGCGGCCTCACTCGATCCTGCCGATTTATGAGGACTCGCTTGTCGAGCGCCATGTTACGGCTGACGAAGAACCGGCCATCTTGCGCACCCTCAACGATGGCCGGCGCAGCATGATGGAGGTCCGCCGCCAGGTGGGCAGCAGCCATCCCGCCGCCAAGGGCGCCAGCGTCATGCAAGAGACACACTCCGTGCGCGCCCGCGATGGGCGTATTATTGGCGCCCTTTCAATCGAGACCAACCTGATCGAGCACGAGCGTCACCGGCGCCGCAACCGCGACTACCAGCGCGCGCTGCGCCTCTTCCAGGAGTCGGTCACCGCCGGCGACCTGCGTGGCGCCGAGGATCTCAGCCCCTTCTCCGAGCACGATGGCTTGCTCGTGCTCGACGCCGAGAAGCACATCGTCTATGCCAGCAGCATCGCCACCAGCCTCTACCGCAAGCTGGGCCACACCGGCGACCTGTTGGGAAACTGCATCGAGGACCTCGAGCGGGTGGACACCACTGTCGTCAACGAGGCGATGAACCGTGGTCGCTGTGTCGAGCGCGACCTGCGCGTGGCCGATATGGTGTGGGTCAAGAAGGTGATCCCCTTCTTTGCCCATCGCCGGCGGTTGGGAGGGCTGCTCCCTGTCGAGGGGGCCAGCCGCCGCCTCGAAGGCGTCCTCGTCCTCATCCATGACGCCACCGAGGCCCGGCGGCAGAAGGAAGAGCTGCAGGTCAAGGTGGCCATGATCCAGGAGATCCACCACCGCGTCAAGAACAACATGCAGACCATCGCTTCCCTCCTTCGCCTGCAGGCCCGCCGTTCCGAGTCTGAAGAAGTGCGCCGCGCGCTCGCCGAAGGCATCAACCGCATCCTCAGCGTCGCCGTCATCCACGAATTCCTGGCTCACCAGGAGGCGCGTGTCATCAACATCCGCGACGTGGCTCAGCGCATCATCAAGCAGATCCAGGAGGGCGTGCTCGACGCCGACCGGCACATTCGCCTCGATCTCCAGGGGCCCAACATCTATTTGCCGACCCAATCGGCCACCGTCTGTGCCCTCGTGGTGAACGAGCTCCTGCTCAACGCGCTGGAGCACGGCTACGTGCGGCAGGAGGGTGGCACCGTCACCGTCAAGCTGAGTGATGATGGCGAGCGGATCGTCATCGCCGTCGACGACGACGGGGTGGGATTGCCCGAAGAATTCGACCTCAACCAGACCGACAGCCTCGGCCTCATGATCGTCAGAACCCTGGCCGAGGGAGACCTGAAAGGGCACTTTGAGCTACACGGCAGGGACAAGGGGGTCTCGGCTGTCGTTACATTCCCGAAACAGACCTAAGGAGGTAATCCATGACAGAGCGGACAAGAGTGATCATAGCAGACGACGAGTCGATCATCCGCATGGACCTGCGCGAGATGCTGACCAACCTCGGCTACTTGGTGGTGGGTGAGGTGGGCGATGGCCGCAGTGCCGTCAACCTCGCACGGGAACTGAAACCCGACATCGTCGTCATGGACATCAAGTTCGAGGGCGAGGAGTTTGACGGCATCGATGCTGCCCGCATCCTCACCGAGGAGCGCATCGCGCCGGTGCTGCTCCTCACCGCCTACAGTCAGCGTGACCTGGTGGTGCGGGCCCGAGAGGCGGGCGTGGTTGGCTACCTGGTGAAACCCTTCCGCGAGTCCGACCTGGTGCCGGCCATCGAGGTCGCCCTGGCGCGCTTTGACGAGTTCAAAGCGCTCGAGGGCCAGGTGGGTGACCTGCAGATGGCGCTCGAGACGCGCAAGTTCGTCGATCGCGCCAAGGGCATCCTTATGGATACCCAGGGGCTGAGCGAGGCCGAGGCCTTCCGCCGCATCCAGAAGATGAGCATGAACACGCGCAAGCCGATGAAGGATGTCGCGGAAGCCATCATCCTGGCGCACCAGACCCAGCAGCAAGCCATGGCCTGATCCCCAGGTCCCCCCGGGCGTGCCGGGGCGGGGCCGGCGACGAGGACCGTCGCCCCGCGCATACTTTTTTCCCAATCGATAGCCCCCAGGTGCGTCGCAGCCTGCACGATGCGACGCACCTGAGTCGGGTTGCCTCAAAAAGCAGATCAGTTGTGGCAGGGGTTATAGTCTCGGCCCAGGATGATGAGCAGATCCACCGGGTGCGCGCCGTCGGGCTGCGGCGCGCCCGTGACGTCCTCGATCGCCGACTCGGGCACCGCCAATTCGGCTGTCACCTGCCGGGCCGCCGCCAGGTTGCCCGTATAGATGATGATCCGGGTCTGGGCATAATCCTGCCTGTCGGCGGGGCCTGTGCCTGTCACCCTAAAGCCTGCCCAGCGCAGCCCGGCCGCGGCGAGCTCCTCGGCCTGCTGCCGCTGCGCGCCGTTCAGCACGCGCACCTGCACCTTGTCGCTGTCACTCACCTGGCTGCTCTCTGTCGCGTAGAAACTCTCCAGCATCGTCCGGATCTTGTCCTCACGCGGTAAAAGCACCGCCGCCCCCTGGGGCGTGATCCAGCTCTGCACGTGCGACGGCCCGATTGCCCGGCTCAGGATGCGGTTGGGCTTGAGCTGCGCGCCTACGTAGGCGAGGTTGATCACCTGGTCGAGGCTCAGGTCCGTCTGGAACGCGTCGCTCATGCTGCGCCACAGCTCTGGCAGCTTGGGCACGATATCGAGGCTCAGCCCCTGGTCCCACAGCGCCATCAGCACCTTTCGCTGCCGGCGCCCCCGGTCAAAGTCGTTCGTGCTGTAGCGCGACCGCGCGTAGCGCAGCGCATTCTTGCCGTCCATGTGGTGCATCCCGGCCGTCAGATTGATGTCGGGCAGCGGGCACTCGACGTCCACATCGATCCCACCCACCGCGTCGATGATGCGCATAAAGCCCTGAAAGTCGACCCGCACATAGTAGTGGATTGGGATGCCGAGGTTGTAGTAGATCGTCTGCTTCACCTTCTCTGCGCCGCTGCCCGCCCGCGCCAGCTCACCCCACAGGTCGGCGGTGTTGATCCGGTTCTGGCCGTGTCCCGGAATGTACACCCACAGGTCGCGCGGCAGCGACAGCAGGCGGACCACGTTGTTCTGCGTATCCACCGAGACGACGATCATGCTATCCGTGCGCCACGCGCCGCTGTTGGGCCGCTTGTCCGACCCCAACAGCACGATATTCAGATAGTGGTCTGGAATCTTGATCCGGAAGGGCGACTGCTGCGTCGGCGTTGGCACCGGGGTAGGCGGGACGCGCACCTCTGGAAAAAGCGTGTCGGGCGTTGCCGAGCCTGTGGGCCGCGGCGTCCCCATCAGTGGGTCCTGCGGCATGGCCAGCGGGGTCGGTGGGGTGCCCAGGCCTGGCACGTACAGGTGTTGGCCGATAAAGATCGTGTCGGTGTTGAGGCAATTCACCTTCATCAGCGTGTCCACATCCGTGCCATAGCGCCTGGCGAGCGAGTAGAGTGTGTTGCCCACGTGCACCACGTGGATGCCCCAATCGACGGGTGGCACGCACGGCTCCGCGGTGACCGGTGTGGGCGACACGGCTGCCGCTGCGGCCGTCGCGGGCACCTTGGTGGCCGTGTGCGCTGGGGTCGAGGTAGTCTCTGCCAGCGGGCTCGCCGTGGGTGCCACGGCGACCTCTGCCGAAACACGGCCAGACGGGTGATACCAGATCTCGACACCGATCGCGGCCATGGCAGCGATCAGCAGAAACGCAACCCACACCAGTGCTTCGGTGAACCGGTCGCCGCCAGCGCAGCCGGCCGTTCGCTTCTTGTCGAGCGGTTGAATCTCGGTGGGCCTCATCCTCTCTCCGGCGCTTGTGAGTCAACCCGGGGATTATACCACGGTCCCGCGCACCTGGCAACCGCGCCGGGCGCGCGGTTACTCCTCTTCCGGCCGCATCTCCTTCTCAATCCGCTCCAGCAGTGCCACATCTTCCTCACTGAGCTGTGCGCCCGCCAGGAGGTCGGGCCGGCGCGTGAGCGTGCGGCGCAGCGCCTGCTCGCGGCGCCACGCGGCGATGGCGGCGTGGTGCCCCGAGAGTAGAACTTGGGGCACCGCGTGGTTGCGAAAGACAGGAGGACGCGTATAGTGCGGGTACTCCAGCAGGCCGCCGGCGTGCGAATCCTCAAACGTGGCGGCCGGGTCGCCCAGGGCGCCGGGAATCAGCCGGGTGATCGCGTCGACCAGCACCATCGCCGGCAGCTCGCCCCCCGACAGCACATAGTCACCGATCGAGATCTCGTCCGTCGCCAGGTAGCGGTGCACCCGCTCGTCGACACCCTCGTAGCGCCCGCAGATAAGCAGAAGGCGCCGCTCGTGCGACAGCGCGCGGGCCACCTGTTGAGTCAAGATCCGTCCCTGCGGCGTCAAGAGGATGCGCGGCACGTCGCTATCGTCGCCCAACACCGCCTCTGCCGCGGCGAAAATCGGCTCCGGCTTCATGATCATCCCGCCGCCCCCGCCGTACGGCGTATCATCCGTCACCTGGTGGCGCCCGGCCGCATAGTCGCGGATGTTGTGAATGGCGATCCGGATCAGCCCCGCTTCGCGAGCGCGCTTGATGATGCTCTCACTGAAGGGGCCGGCAAACATATCGGGGAACAGAGTCAGAATGTCAAACTGCACGATGCGCTGCGCCTCCCGGCTAGCATTGTAACTGATTTGGGCCAAACAGGCAAGACAGTCGGGTAGCCAGAGCGGCAGCGTCAATACGGCTGTTGACAGGTTTAGATTGTTGTTGTATAATAAGTATGCTCTGCGTTCCAGGAGACCAGCAGAACTGATCCAGGCTACGTGGCCGTTCAGGCTTCGTGTCGGCGCGGGCGTCTGCGTGCGCCGCAGGTGGAGGTGACGGCTGATGAACTGATTGGTGACTGCGCCCCGGCGCTGTTCGCCGTGTCGCAGGCCGCTCCAATTCGTTAGTAGTGCACCGGTGCGGCCCCCCTCCATACCAAGGCCCCCGGGGTATCGGAGTCTTGGTACCAGGGGGGGCGACGGCAGTCGAGGAGACTCGGCTCCTCCTGGCAGGGCTGGCAGGTGGGGTACGAGTTTTTTCGTGTCCTGGAACCGGGTGAATTTGTATGTGAGGAGATGTAGTGTTGATGAACTCTATGGAGACAAGGGCAGGGGGCCAGACCGCTGCCGATGAAACGAACGACATTCTGGCAGTGACCGGCGCTGAGGCGAGACCTCAGGCAGCGACCGCGCCACGGCAGATGGCTGCACCGGCCGGCGACGAGACGACGATCGTTTTCGAGCGCGGCGAAACCGGAACCACAGGACCCGGCGTGCCCGCGTCAGACATGGAGGCGCTGGCGGTGGAGGACTGGGACTATCAGCGCCCACGGCGTGGCGAGATCCGTGACGGGATCATTCTCGCGATCCGCGATCAGGAGATCATTGTGGATGTGGGCGCCAAGCGCGACGGCATCGTGCCCTTTGCCGACATGCAGCGTATGGGCCCGGAGGCGCTTGCAGAGCTGTCGCCTGGGGACGAGGTGCCTGTCTACATCATGCGCCCCGAAGATCAGGACGGCAACCTGCTCGTTTCCCTCTACATGGCGCGCCAGGCCCAGGCCTGGGACGTCGCGCAGGAGATGTTCGAGAGCGGCGAGGTGTGGGAAGCCGAGGTCACCGGCTACAACAAGGGGGGCGTGGTCGTGCCCGTGCTCGACATCCGTGGTTTTGTGCCCGCTTCTCAGGTTCCCGGCTTTCCGCCTGGCCTGTCACAGGAAGAGCGCCTGCAGCGTCTGGCCGAGGTCGTCGGCGAAAAGCTGCGCGTCAAGATCATCGAGATCAACCAGCGCAAGCGCCGGCTCATCCTGTCGGCCACCACGGCCGAGAAACAGTGGCGCAAGCAGCAGCGCGAGCAGTTGTTGGACGAGCTGCGCGAGGGCGAGGTGCGCAAGGGCCATGTCAGCAGCCTGGCGAGCTTTGGCGCGTTCGTCGACCTGGGCGGTGCCGACGGCCTGATCCACATTTCAGAGCTGGCCTGGCGCCGCGTGCGACATCCGAAAGAGGTGGTCAGGGTCGGCGATGAGGTGGAGGTCTATATCCTGCGCCTCGACAGCGAGCGCAACCGCATCGGCCTGAGCCTGAAGCGCCTCCAGCCCGAGCCCTGGGCTCTCGTCGAGGACAAGTACGAGCTGGGGCAACTGGTGGAGGGGGTCGTCACGAACGTGATCGACTTTGGTGCCTTTGCCGAGATCGAAGAGGGCATTGAGGGCCTGATCCACGTTTCCGAGCTCGCCGATGCGCCCGTGTCGCACCCGCGTGACGTCGTGAAAAAGGGCGACCTGCTCTTGCTGCGCATTATTCGCATCGACGTCCGGCGCAAGCGCCTTGGCCTCAGTCTGAAGCGTGTACTCGAGTCGGAGTGGGCTGCGTGGGCGGCCAAGCACGCTGTGGTCAGGCAGCGGGCCGCCGACGAAAAAGCCGCGGCCCACCCCGCCGAGGATGACGAGCCGCAGGCAGCCGGGGCCCCTCAGGCCGCAGAAGGCAAAGAGGTGCAATCTGAGCCCGTTGGCCCCGCTCCTGCCGGAAAAGAGGAAGCTCCGATGGGCGCTGTGGTCACCGGTGAAGCAGAGGCGACTCTCGCCGGAGAAGAGGAAGCTCCGACGGGCACCGTGGTCACCGGTGAAGCAGAGGCGACTCCCGCCGGAGAAGAGGAAGCTCCGACCGGTGACGTCGCCACCAGCGAGGCAGAAGAGACTCCGGCCGGCACACAGGAACCTGACGTGCTGGTGGCTGAGGAGGTGCCCGCCGATGCACCCGAGCCCGTCACGGTCGAAGCCTGATCGTGACGTGGAAAAACAGGTAGGATCGTGGAATCAGCAAACCTTGATCTGAAGCAAAGGCTGCAGCAAGAACTCGACGAGACGCTGGCCGAGATCGCCCGCCTCGATGAACGCCTCGAAGGCAAGGGCGACTATGGCCTGGGTAAGGGCGATCCCGGTATTTACGAGTGGGAGATGTGCCTGGCCCTGAAGCAGCGTGCCCAGAGCAAGGCGCGCTCTCTCGAGGTGGCACTGCAAAAAGCGGACGAGGGCGGCTATGGCATCTGCGAAGTGTGTCAGCAGCCTATCGATCCCGCGCGCCTGGCCATTGTGCCTGAAACGAGGCGGTGCATCAACTGCGCTCAGAAGCGCTAGGCGCAGCATCGATTCAGAACGTCCAGCGCCGCCCGGCATGGCCGGGCGGCGCTTTTGCATGCGGTGCTTGGCACCGTGTCCGACTTGCCAAGCTTTTGCTTTTGCCGTAAGATAACACTCGACATCGGCTTGGGAGGAAAAAAGTCGCTATGAAGAACCTGGTCCCGATCCCGGCACGTATTGGCCGCCTGGCCGATCTGGCAGACAATCTCTGGTGGAGCTGGCACGTTCCGGCGCGCAGCCTCTTCAAAGCGGTCAGCTACCCGCTCTGGAAAGCGACGCGCCACAACCCGGTGCGCATGCTGCAAACCGTAGATCCGGCGCGCCTGCAGCGCCTCGCCGAAGACCCTCATTTCCTCTCACTCTACGATGGGATCGTCGAGCACTTTGAAGCGGACCTGAGCAACGGGCACCTCTGGTTCCCCCAGCTCAAGCCCAACCTGACGCGCCCTGTGGCCTACTTTTCCGCCGAGTTTGGGCTGCACGGCAGCCTGCCGATCTATTCGGGCGGGCTTGGTGTGCTGTCCGGTGATCACTGCAAAGAGGCGAGCGACCTCGGCCTGCCCCTGGTCGGCGTCGGCTTTATCTACCCCCAGGGCTACTTCCGGCAAGAGATCCCGCCCGACGGCTGGCAGGAGGCGTACTACGATACCCTCAACTTTGATCACGTGCCGATCCACCCCGTGCACGACGCCCATGGCAACCGGCTGGTGGTCGGCATCACGCTGCGGGGCGTCGAGCTCTTTGTCCAGGTGTGGCAGGTGCGCGCCGGGCGCGTCCACCTCTACCTGATGGACTCGAACGTGGATCGCAACTCGCCGTGGGACCGCGATCTATCGGCGCGCCTCTACGGTGGTGACCAGGAGACCCGCATCCGCCAGGAGATGGTGCTCGGGATCGGAGGCGTGCGTGTGCTGCGCGCTCTCGGCATCAATCCGAGCGCGTGGCACCTGAACGAGGGGCACTCGGCCTTCCTGATCCTCGAGCGACTGCGCGAGCAGGTGCACACCGGCAAGTCTTTCGAGGAGGCCGCAGCCGCCGTCCACAGCAGCACAGTCTTTACGACCCACACCCCGGTGCCCGCCGGACACGACGCCTTTCCCTACCACCTGATGGACGAGTACTTTGGACGGTTCTGGCAAGATATGGGTGTCAGCCGCGAGCACTTTATGTCGCTGGGTGAGTATCACGGGCGCTTTAACATGACGGTGCTGGCGCTTCGCCTGTCAGGATGGCAGAACGGCGTCAGCCAGCTCCACGGCGAGGTGTCGCGCCGCATGTGGCAGCCGGTGTGGCCCGACCGCCCTGCCGAGCAGGTGCCGATCAAGGCCATCACCAACGGCGTGCACGTGCCGAGCTGGCTCTCGACGCCACTGAAGGGCCTGTTCGAGCAGTATGTCGGCGAGGAGTGGGAAACGTACCACGACGACCTGGGGCTGTGGGATCGCCTGACCGACATCCCGGACGAGGTGTTATGGGAAGTGCACCACCAGCTCAAGGGCAAGCTGCTCAACTTTGTCGACCAGCGCATTCGCAGCGAGTGGCGTCGCGGCGGCATTCAGCCGAGCCAGGTGCTGGCGACCGGTGCCCTTCTCGACCCCGAGGCGTTAACGCTTGGCTTTGCGCGCCGATTTGCCACCTACAAGCGTGCCACGCTCATCTTTCGCGACACCGAGCGGCTCAAGCAGATCCTGCACGCCGAGGGCCGGCCGGTGCAGATCGTCTTTGCAGGCAAGGCGCATCCGGCCGACGCCGGTGGCAAAGAGTTCATTCAGCAGGTTTACCAGTATGCGCAGGATCCCGAGTTTGGCGGGCGTGTGGCCTTTATTGAGGATTACGACATTCATGTAGCTCGCTTTTTGACGCAGGGAGTGGACGTGTGGCTGAACAACCCGCGCCGCCCCAACGAGGCGAGCGGCACCAGTGGGATGAAGGCAGCCATGAATGGGGTGCCCAACCTGAGCGCGCTCGATGGGTGGTGGCCCGAGGCGTACCACCCGCCGGTGGACGGCCGGCCACGCAACGGCTGGGCGTTTGGCGAGGTGCAGTATGACGACTGGGGGGCTCAGGACGAAATCGACAGCCAGGCGCTCTACCACCTGCTCGAGGATGAGATCGTGCCCCTCTATTACGACCGCGACGCCGACGGCGTGCCGCGCCGCTGGGTGCACGTGATGAAAGAGGCGATGCGCACGTCGCTCGCCGCCTTTTCCATGCGGCGCATGGTCAAGGAGTACGTGCACGAAATGTATCTGCCCGCCTGGCAAAAGTAGGGCCGGTAGATTGGTAGACTGGTAGATTGGGATCTACCAGTCTACCAATCTACCTGCATTTGCTGGATTTCCCGATTTACCTTCACTTGCGCGAGAAACCGTGCGCGCTGCTCGTCGCCACCGATCCGCTCTGCCTGTTCCATCATTGCCCTATGCGCGGCGTCGAGCGCCGACCGCGCGGCCTCGGTGTCGCCCGCAGCATTCATGATCAGGCAGTGGTTGAGGTACACCTGCTGCATCTCTTCGACGTTCTTTTGCTCGGCCAGCAGGGTGAGGGCGTGGTGCGATACTTCGGCGGCACACTCGACGTCGTCCAGTGCCAGGTGCGCCCTGCCGAGAAAGGAGAGGGCAACGATCCGTTCTGCCTTTAGCCCCAGCTCGGTCATCCTCGTCTGCGCCTGTTGAAAATGGTCCGCAGCCTCCGCTGCGCGGCCCTGGCCCAGCGCCGCCATGCCCAGCCCATGCAGGCAGTACGCGACCCCCCGCTCGTCATGGATCTCCTGCCGGACCACCAGCGACGCGCGCAGTGCCTCTTCGGCCTCCTCGTAGCGTTCGAGGTAGATGTAGGTCAGCCCGAGCTGGTTCAGGCTGAATCCCTGTCCATTCCTATCTCCCACACGGCGCTTCATCTCGAGCGACTGCTCAAACTGCTCGATCGCCCGGTCGTATTCTCCCAGCCGCAGTGCCACGCGCGCCGCGTTTGTGAGATAGATTCCCTCGTGGAACCAGTCCTGGTGCGCTCGTGCCGTCTCGAGTGCGCGGCCGTGAAGCTCGGCAGCGCGAGCATAATCGCCCTGGACAAAGTGGATCATGCCCAGGTACATGGTGCTCCACGCCTCGCCGGATTTGTCGCCCGTCTGCCGGCGCAGGCGTGCCGCCTCTTCGAGTGCTGTGTGGGCTACCGGGTAATCGCCGCGGTAGTAGTGCAGCACGCCGAGCAGGTGCAGAGCAGCCGCGCGCCCGCTGGCGTTGCCGAGCTCGGTGTGGCGCGCCAGTGCATCGCGTGCCGCCTCTTCGGCCTCTGTGTAGCGGCTCGTCCATTGATACAGGTCTGCGAGCTCGTTCTTGACGTCGGCCAGCCGCTCATGGCTCTCATGCGCCACTGTCAGGTCGAGCATGTCCATCAGGTCGGCCTCGCGATCGGCCTGGCGGCCGATCAGCCCGAGCACGCGCTCCCGCCGGCTCAACACGGCAAAGCGTTCCTGCCAATGTGCCTCGTCGTCGCCCAAAAGCGCCAGCAACTGCCGATCGTGCTCGATCGCGGTTTCATTGGCGAATTTCTTCTCAGCCTCGCGTGCCGCCATATCGAGGTAGCGGACGGCCCGGGGCCGGTCGTTGCTGCGCCCAAAGTGATAGGCCAGCAGCTCGCACGACTGCTCCTCACGGCCGGCAAACATCCGCTCCAGCGTGGTACCTACTCGCCCGTGAAACTCTTCCCGGCGCTGCACCAGCAGGCTCTCGTAGGCTACTTCCTGCACCAGTGCGTCGGGAAAGGCGTACACGGGCCTGGGTTCGAGGGCGGCGGTCTCGATCAGATCACTGCGTTCTAGCTGGGCCAGCAGGCCCTCCATCTCGGCCTCGGCTTCGGTCAGCCCACTCAGCACCTGTGCCTCGAACCGGCGCCCGATGACCGCTGCCATCTGCAGCGCCTGGCGTGCATCCTCTGTCAGGCGGTCGATGCGCGCCAGGATCGCCCCCTGCAGCGTGTCGGGCACGGTGATCTGCGCCGCACGGTCGGTCACGCGCCAGCATTCCGCGAGCCCGTTTCGGGGGGCAGCGGCGTCGTCCCGCACCAGCGCCCCGCTGGCGATCAACGAGCGAATCACCTCTTCCAGGTAGAAGGGATTGCCTGCCGTCTTGTCCAGGATCTCGGCCTCCAGCTCGTGGCCAAAACTGGCCCCCGGCGCCAACCGGTAGAGCAGATGCCGGCTGTCGGCCGGATCGAGGCGGTCGAGCGCGACCTCGGTGTAGCGATGGCTGTATTCAGCCGCCGCCCTATCGCGCAGGCGCCAGCACCCCTTATCGTGCCGCTCGCGAAAGATCAGGCAGAACATCAGGGGCGCGGCATCGGTCACCGCAAAGAGGTTTTCAAAAAGCGCCAGCGACGCCTCATCGGCCCAGTGGAGGTCATCGAGGACGACGACGAGCGGCTGGTGGCGGGCGGCGGCTGTTAGAAACTCGCGCGCAGCCCAAAAGGTCTGCTTCTGGCGCACGCCTGGTTCCAGCTCGTTCACCCACTCGGCCCACTCGTCGTGCAGTGGCAAGTCGAGCAGGTTCGCCAGGAAGGGAACGGCATCGCGTGCCTTTTCGCGGCCCAGCAGCGCTTCCGCCTGTTCCCATAGAGCAAAGAGGACGTCGTCGGGATTGGCCTCCGCACGTGTGCCCATCAGCCCGTGCCACATCTGCGTTGCCAGCCAGTAGCTCACCTGTTCACTAAAGGATTGAGCGCGTCCCTCGACCCATGTGATCTGATCCACCACCTCGCGCGCCGCGTCGTCGTCGCCGTCTCCAAACAGCCTGCGCTGGAGCTCGCGTGTCAGGCGCGATTTGCCGAGGCCGCTGTCGCCCATCACCGCCACCACCTGTCCCCTGCCCGCGAGCAGGCGCCGCCCACACTCGTACAGCGTGTCGAGGTCAGCCACGCGGTTCACGAGCTGTGTCTCGCCCGCTTCCAGCCCACGGGTGCGTCCCACCGTCTCACGGCGGCCTGTTACCTCAAACGTGGGGATCAGAATCTCTTTGCCCTTCACCTTGAGCTGGCCTCTGTCGACCAGCTCAAAGTAGGCGCGCACCCGTTTTTCCGTCTGCCCACTCACCAGAACCTCACCCCAGCCGGCCATCGACATCAGGCGCGCGGCCATGTTAATGTCGTCGCCCATCAGGGTATACTCCTGGCGCAGGTCCGGTGCACCGGCGTTGCCTGCAAAAAGCGTCCCCGTGTTGATCCCGATCCGCTGCCGGAAGCGGTAGAGGCCGGCTGGGGTTTGCAGTGCAGCGAAATGCTTGCGGGTCGCCGCCTGCATGTCAAGCGCCGTGTGCACTGCCCGCACCGGGTCGTCCTCATGTGCTTTGGGCGCCCCGAAAAAGACGACGATCCTGTCGCCGACAGAGTATTGGTCCATGCGCCCGAGGGTGCCCTCGTAGCGGTCGACGATGCCCGCCATGTGGACGAAATAGTCGTGCAGGTGGCGCGTGATCATCTCGGGATGGGTCTCACCCATGTCGCGAATCAGGTCACCCACGCCGACGTAATTCGCAAACATGACGGTCACAGGCCGGTGATCGGGCACGAGGCGCGCCTCGTGCGGATTGGTGACGATGCGGCTGAGCAGCTCCGCATCCAGGTAGGGTGCCAGCCTGTCGAGTCGTCCGGCGAGGGCGCCGATCTGCGTGCGCACCGAGCCCTCCGGACGCTCCAGGACGTGCGGCTGGCGTGCTTCTGCGTCCAGCGGTGCCACCCCCCCCACGAGGTAAAATCCCTCATCTCGCGCTTCTACCTTGACGCCGTCCTCGATCAGGGCGCGAACCGCCTCGGTGATGATCACTTCGCCTGGCTCGGCCCGGCTTTCGGCCTGCTCCGCCTGGTTCACCGTGTGGCCGCTCGTGACAAAGGCCATGTTGGTCACCGTGCCGATGTGCGCCGCAAAGTAATGGCCGGCCGATACGCCACACTTGATGCGCAAAGCCATCCTGCTACCCGCGGCCTCGATCGAGGCGAACTGCACCATGGTGGACTGCATCGCCATGGCCGCCTGGACCGCGTGGAGTGCACCAGGGGCCATGGTGATCGTGTCGCCGGTCGTCTCGGCTTCGAACAGGCCGAGCAAGGCGTCGCCGCCAAACTTGAGCAGGGTGCCGCCGTGGTCAAAGAGCACGCTTACCAACTGGAAAAAGAGGTCGTTGATGATGTGTGTGATCCGCTCGGCGCCTGCCTGGCCTAACGGGCGCAGCCGCTCGGAGAGGGGAGTAAACCCGGAAACGTCGACAAAGAGGAAGGTGCCCTGCCGCAGGCTGCCTGCCGGCTCGCCAGGAGGCTGAGGCGCCGCGATCACGGGCCCGGGCAGGTAGGTCTTGGCCGTGTCGAGCAGAGAAATGAGGTGGTCTCGTACCGCCTCCAGGTTGGCCTCCGTGGCCCGGCGCTCCAGCGGCTCGAACAGGGCGCCGGGCAGGTAGCGGCGCAGCGATGGATGCACATCCGTCAGGGGCCGGGTGTCTGGCGAGCGCTCTGCTTCTTCATCCGGCCGACCGCCGGCACAGGCGCGCTCCTTTGCTGCCACGCGTGCACTATCCACCCCGGAGACGGTGCCGGGGGTGACGGCTGCCGTCACCCGTTCCCGGCTGTCAAGCGCCACCGTTTGCCGTTCTGCCTGCTGCCTGCCGCCCTCTAGCCGTGCGGCGCCCACGACGATGGCACCGCAGTGAAAGCAGTAGCGAGCATAGACCGGAAGCAGTGTCTGGCACGTGGTGCACACCACGCCCTCGGTCAGCCGGTGCCCGCACGCCAGGCAGAAGCGTGCCTGGGCAGGATTCAACGTACCGCAATATGGGCATTCCATGCTTCTTTGCACCTCCCGGGCGAGATTCATTCTACCACAACGCGCCTGTGTCGGCAAAACTCTTTCCGTGCCGTCCAGTCAGGCGATAACTCGAAACGGATTTGCCCAAAGGTAGGCGCTATGTTATACTCGCACCACTCACGATGAATTTTGATAAAGGAGGAGCGTCTTTCTATGGCAGAAAGAAGGGAGATGAAACGCATTCTCGTCACCGGCGCCGTGGGGCAGATCGGCTCGGAGCTGACCGTAGAGCTGCGCCGGCGCTATGGCGGGGAGAATGTGGTAGCCACGGGGCACAGGACGAGCCCGAGCGCGGTCCTGTGTGATGGTGGCCCTTTTGACTACATCGACGTCACCCGGCGCGAGACGGTGGAAGAGGCCGTCGAGCGCTACAACATCGACACGATCTACCATATGGCGGCCATCCTGTCGGCGGTGGGTGAGGAAAAGCCGCTGCTGGCGTGGGACGTCAATATGAATGGGTTGCACAACGTGCTCGAAGTGGCGCGACAGCGCAACCTGGTGCGTGTCTTTTGCCCCAGCTCCATTGCCGCCTTTGGACCCGATACACCCCAGCACAACACGCCCCAGGAGACGATCCTGCGCCCGACGACGATGTACGGCGTCACCAAGGTGGCGGGCGAGCTGCTGTGCAACTACTATGTGAAGCGGTTTGGCGTCGATGTGCGCGGCGTGCGCTATCCGGGCATCATTAGCAGCGAGACGCTGCCCGGCGGCGGCACCACCGACTATGCCGTCGCCATCTTTTACGAGGCGCTCGACAAGGGACATTACACCTGTTTCGTGCGCGCCGACACTGTCCTGCCCATGATGTACATGCCCGACTGCATCAAGGGCACCATCGACCTGATGGAGGCACCCTTCGAGAAGCTGGAGCACCACGCCGACTTTAACATGGCGGCCATCAGCTTTTCTGTTGCCGAGCTTGCCGCCGAGATCCAGAAGCACGTGCCCGGGTTCGAGGTGGAGTACAAGCCCGACTTTCGCCAGGCGATCGCCGATTCGTGGCCGCGATCCATCGACGACAGTGCTGCCAGGCGCGAATGGGGATGGCAACCGGCCTACGATCTCGCGGCCATGACTGAGGACATGCTGCGTGTGCTGGGCCAGCGCCAGGCGCAGGGATCGTTGTACCCGGGCGGGGCAAGTGCCTGCGCGTGACCTGGCTGCCACCGAGCCATGATCGAGGAGGTGGAGTGTGACGGATGCCCTTCACCAGAAGTATGTTCCGATTCTGCGTTTCGCCAGGGCAGAGCGGTTCTACCCCATGGCCGTGGATGATTTCGTCCGCTACTGCACCCTCTGCGCCAGGGGAGAGGCTGCACCCCTGGTGACACAGGGAAGGGTGACCCCGGAGCTGCTGGCGCGTACCCATCGGCAGCAGGCGAACGTCTACCTGCAGTCGGTGCCGGCCTCACTGGCCGCGCAAGACGTCGCTTTGCGCTGGGGCGGCGATGTACTCGATACCCTGGTCGATCTAACGTTGACGACGCGCAACTGGCAGTTGGAGATGGCCAAGGTCGCTTACCGCTGGCTCAGCCCCAAGACCCAGGACGCGACCAGGCTTTTCTGGTGGAACGACCTGGTGATGCACCTGGTCGGTGGAGGCAGGCGGACGAGCAAGGATCTGCCGCGCCTCGATCTGTCACCCGAGATCGGGCAGGCGGCCATGGAGAACTATCAGGCCAGCCAGCCGGCGCGGCCCAACTATGCTTATTACTACCGCACGACGCGCGACAGGCAATACCTCGGCCTGCAGTACTGGTTCTTTTACGCCTACAACGACTGGGCCACCAGCTATCGCGGCATGAACGATCACGAGGGCGACTGGGAGGGCGTCTATCTCTTTTTTGAGCTGGATGAGGTGGGTGCCCCCAAGGAGCCGCCGGCCTACGTAACCTACGTGGGCCACCACTCACGCCTGACCAAGCCGTGGGGACATCACGACGTCACGCTGGAGGGCACTCACCCGGTGTGTTACGTGGCAGGCGGGTCGCACGCCACCTATCCCGAGTGCAAAGAGTATGATCTGATGAGAATCTATGACCTCGCAGACTATGCCACAGGGGATGGGGTGACCATCGGGCCGGGGGACTGGGCACGAGCGATGGATTTGGATAGGCAGCCTTGGACCGAGGCATTCCTCGGCGGCTGGGGCACGCGGTATTGGCTGCCACTGTCGTGGGCCAAACAGAGCTTGCGAGTTCTACAGACCCGGCTGGACGAGATCGGACTGCCGGGAGTGAGTGCGCCCCGCGGCCCACGCTACGCTGATGATGGAAATGTGCGGCCGAACTGGATCAGCGCGGTGTCGTGGGCGGGGATCCTGGACCTGGAACAGGGATAGGGATGGTCTCTTGAAAAACAGGAGCGGCTCTGATGCCGCCAGTTACCAGACTCTAGATCTTGTGAAGAAGGAGTAAAATGGCAGACAAATTTGACTTTATTAGAGAAGATGTTGACAACCTGAAGGAGGCTGGCCTCTTTATCAACCTGCGTGTGATGGGCTCGCCCGCCGATGCGTGGATGGTCGTCGACGGCAAGCGCGTGCTCAACTTTTGCACGAACAACTATCTTGGGCTCGCCAACCACCCGCGGATGAAGGCAGCCGCCGAACAGGCGATCCAGGAGTGGGGTGTGGGCCCGGCAGCCGTGCGCTCGATCGCCGGCACGCAGGAGCTGCACTGCGAGCTGGAGCGGCGCCTGGCCGAGTTCAAAGGGGTCGAGGATGCGCTCTACGTCCAGAGTGGATTCGTGGCCAACCAGGCTGCCCTGGCGCCGCTCGTCGGCCGGGACCGCGAGACGGGGCAGCAGGACGTGATCTTTTCAGATCGCCTGAACCACGCGAGCATCATCGACGGTGCGCGCCTGTCGGGGGCCAAGATCGTCGTCTACGAGCACGCCGACGCGGCAGATGCAGAGCGCCAGATCAAGGAGAATCTGCCGAACTTTCGGCGGGGGCTGCTCGTCACCGACGGGGTCTTTTCGATGGACGGCGACATTGCACCGCTCGACGAGCTGTACGAGGTGGCTGAAAAATATGCCGTGATGACGATGGTCGACGACGCGCACGGCGAGGGAGTGCTGGGCGGCGGCAAGGGCATCGTGCACCACTTTGGGCTGCAGGGCAAATTCGACGTCGAGGTCGGCACGCTGAGCAAGGCGTTCGGCGTGGTCGGCGGCGTGATTGCCGGCAAGAAGGTCGTCGTCGACTATTTGCGGCAAAAAGCACGCCCCTTCCTCTTTTCCAGCGCCGTGACGCCGCCCGACACGGCCGCGTGCCTGGCCGCGGTCGACCTGCTCGAGGAGAGCAGCGAGCTCGTGGACCGGCTGTGGCAGAACGCCGAGTATTTCAAGGCGCGCATGGCGGCCCTCGGCTTTGACACCGGGAACAGTCAGACACCCATCGTGCCGGTGATGCTCGGCGAGGCGCCCCTGGCCAAAGAGTTCTCACGGAAGCTGTTCGAGAATGGCGTCTTTGCGATGGCGCTCGGCTTTCCCACGGTGCCGCGGGGCGCCGCGCGCATCCGCGTCATGAACACGGCGTCTCACTCCCAGCAGGACCTCGATACAGGCCTGGCAGCCTTTGAAAAGGTGGGGCGCGAGCTTGGCGTGATTTAGGAGGGTGAACATTCCGAGCGATTACCGCGTTGGTAGATATAGAGTCAGCCTGCTCATGGTGGGTCAACGCCGATGGGTTGACACCACCAGGGCGGGAGCAGGGGTAACCGTGGTGGAGGTGACGACGTCTCATCGAGGCGGGATGCCCGAGCAGATCGATCGCCGGCTGTTAGGCCTTCGGCGAGGGCCGTGATGGAAGCACGTGCTCGAGCTTGACGGAAATATCACGTTGTGGTATTATGTAGAAAGCTTGTGCATTGACATCCGGCGGTGATCTGAGCGGGAGGGAACATAGATGAAACCCAGACGATTCACGATTGGCCTCTATCTTCTGGTCCTGGCTTTCCTGATGGTCGGCCTGGTCGCCTGCGACCGGTCGCTCGAAGAGAGGGAAACCGAACCCACCCAGCCTGTGGATGTGCCGGCCGAGTCTGGCACACCGGCGATTGGCGGTGAGCGAACGCCGGCCCCAGGAGAAACCGTGGTATCGGTCGCCACCCCGGCGTC
>DATHUZ010000312.1:0-3814 GCA_035461725.1 Anaerolineae bacterium | reverse complement strand
TCGGGTGGCGTGTCCGGATCGGCCCAGAAGGCGGCGGCGATCTCGCGCGCGCAACGCGAATAGCCCAGCGGGCCGTGGCCCAGTCCGGGAAAGACGAACACGTAGCCGTTGGACAGCGTCTCGACGGCGTGCGCTGACCAGGAAGGGGGCGTGTAGGGATCATACGCGCCCGCCAGGAGAAGCACAGGCACGTCGCTGTGCACCGGCTCATCCTCGATCGGCCCTGCCTGGCCCGATGGCCACACGTCACAGATGGCGAGGTTAAAGTGGATGGGCAGATAGTCGAGGAGCACCGGCCGCACCCACGCCGCCGCCACGATCTCTTCCCACGGGTTGAAGGGCGCCTCTTCGTAACACTCCACCGACTGCATCATCCCGCGGCTGAATCCAAACAGCCCGGGCACGCCGTTCTCGACCATCGGCACCAGCGCGTCCACGTTCCGTTTGTCCATCTGATCGACCAGGAACGGGACTATGGCATTTCGATCTAGCTGGCCGAGCGATTGGAACATGCCGGCGATAATATCCTTCGCCGTCAGCAGTACGTGGTAGGGTGGCGTGGGAATGTCGACGGCGATCGGGTCGCGGTTGGCGGCCTCGAGCACGCGGTAGAAGGTCTCTTCCACATCGGGGTACGCGGCGCGGCATGCCGGGTCGGCCTCGCAGTCGGCAAACAGGGCGTGGAACGCGGCCTGCGCGTTCGGTACCAGCTCGATGTAGGTATCGACGTCGACGGGAAACGCCGAGTTGAGCACGACACTGCGGATCCCTTCCGGATAGTCGCGCAGGATGGTTAGCGCCAGCCGGGTGCCGTACGACACGCCGAGCAGGTTGATCTGCTCGTAGCCGAGCACCTGCCGCAGCTCGGCGACGTCGGCGGCGCTGGCGGCGCTGTTGTAGGCGGAGAGGTCCACCCCCTCGGCCAGGAGCCGGTCGCGGCAGGCGGCTGCCGCTGCCACCTCGCGGGCCACCTCCTCCTCGCCGCTCAGTGCCAGGGTCATGTTCCCGCGCAGCACGTCGTGCACCTCGGGGCAGGCGAGCGCCGGCTCGGCGTAACGCGTGCCGCGCTGCTCGAGCAGAATCAGGTCGCGGTGCGCGCGCGCCGGGTGCCCCCGCCAGGCGTTCACGCCCGCAATGGCGGTGGAGCCGGGGCCGCCGGTGAGATAGACGACGGGGTCGGGTTCCGGGTCGGGGTCGTCACTCGGCAGGATGGCGATGGGCAGGCGGATGGTGCCGCCGGCAGGCTCGGCCCGGTCCTCCCACACGACGAGATAGCCGCACGCCACGCCGGCTGGTGCGGGCAGTGGGCAGGGTGCCGGCTCGAAGCGGGGCACGTCGCCTGCAGGGGCAGCCTGCGCCTGTGCGCTACCGGCGAGGACAAGCACCAGTAGAGCAAGCACCAGGTGCGAGATCGCCATGTGCATCTTGGCCGTCATCCACCAACCTCCTCGTGCGGCAAGGCCCAGGCCTTGAAGGCGAGCCAGTGCGACAGGTAAAGGGCGCCCGCTCCCAGCATCCAGCCGGCAACAGTCAGCGCGGTTGCGACAGCAGCGGAGCCGGCGGATTCCGGATCTGGCAGGAACACCAGAATGAGGGATGAAAACAGGCCAAGCAAGAGGCCCATGACAAGCCAGCGGAGGGCCGCCTGCGGGCGCAAGTAGATGCCGTCGAGACGATAGATAATGAATGCCACGGGCAGAGCGAGAACGAGAGAAACGACGAACACGCCTCCACACACCATCGCAACGGCTTGCCACGTGTGTTCGAACGGCACGCCACGCACGACGATCGACGAGGTCAAAAAGATAGAAAACGTGGCAACCTGGACGATGGATGCCATCACGACGGCGCTTTTGAAGCTTTGTCGGGGAAAGCGACGATCCTCCATCATATCACCAGATGCCGCTACACCGGGACGGCGGCGATGCCGAGCAGTTGCAGCAGCGGCACAGCCGACAGGCGCACGCCCTCGAACGTCGTATCGAGCGCGCGGCCATGGGGCAGCCCGAGGGCGAGCAGGTGATCGGCGTCGAGGGAGATCACCAGCGTGGCTCCGAGCGCCCCGGCGATCAGGGTGTAGTGAATTGCGCCTGTCAACAGCTCGCGCGAGATGCGCTCGCCCAACGAGGACATGGCCGCACTCATTGCCGCAATGCGGTCACGGCCGATGCTCTGTTGCGACGGGAAGCAGCCGCGCACCACGCCGTCCGTCGTCACCAGCGCGGCCCACGCGGCGCCCACCGGCTCCACGCAGAGGCGGGCAAGTGCACGCTCCAGCTCGGCAGGCGCGATCTCGCGTGCCGCCGCACCACGCGTCCTTCCGCTCATCAATTTACGCAGCATGCTCCTTATCTCCTATCACGACGCCCGGCGGTGCGTCTACCATCAGGTCGGCCCAGACGCGCCGTAGATCCGCAAGATCCTCAAACACCAGATAGATCGTATGCTCTGTCTCCTCGTCGGGCGCATAGACTATCTGCAGCGCCAGCGCCGGCTCGCGCCCGGCGTGCAGGTGGCCAACGCCCACCTGGCGGATCATGTCGGGCATGAAAAAGATGTACCACCAGCCGATCTGATAAGAAGGCCACCGGCCAAGCAGCAGGAAACGAGAGCGATAGAGGCGGGCGAGGACGATGTGCTCGCGCGTGCCCACCGTCTCGAAATCGGCCTCGAGGTCGACCAGGTAGCCATCCAGGCTCTCGACCGTGAACCAGCCGCTGGCGCGCGCCGGCACCAGCTCTTCTTTCCGCAAAGGCGGCAGTGGCTCGCCGTCGAGCACCGTCGCCGGGTCAGGGTGCGGCTCAAAGTAGAGATAGTTGCTGCGCCGCGCCCACACCAGCCAGGCGATATAGACGACCAGGAGCGCGCCAAACGCGGTGCCCGGCCAAAAGTTGGGCCACCAGCGGATCAGCGCCCACGCCACAATAATGGCCAACAGCGTCCCGAGCCAGCGCGCCAGCGACCAATTGAAAAACAGGTGGCGGCGCAGCCGATACGCCAGTCGTAGAAAGGTGCCCCTCGCGCTCAAAACCGTTGCTGTCCTCGTCTATGGCATTCCCTGGAGTATAGCATAGGTTGCACTCGATGACAATTAGTGTGTGGCACTGGAAGGTGGAGGGATGGAAGGGTGGAAGGTTGGTCCAACCTTCCACCCTTCCATCCCTCCAATCTTCAAGCTTGACACCGCCTGTTATCTGATTATACTATGCTCACCATTCTCTTGTGCAGGAGCAATAGGTCGTGCGCTATCAGTACGTGGTCGTCGTCGGCGCGGGGCGGCTGGGATCCATCCTGGCGAACCGCATCAGCCGGCTCGGAAGCAGCGTGGTGGTGGTTGATCGCGACGAACGGGCCTTTCGCAACCTGGACGTCGACTTTTCCGGCTTTAAGGTGACCGGCGACGCCGCCGAGATGGCGGTGCTGCTCCGCGCCGGCGTCGATCGTGCCGACTGTGTGCTCGCCATCACGCCCTACGACAATGTCAACCTGATGGTGGCGCAGGTGGCGCGCGAGATGTTTGACGTGGAGCGCGTCATCGCGCGCAACTATGACCCGTCGCGGGAGGTTATCTATCACGAGATGGGCGTCGAGACGATCTGCCCCACCCAGTTGGCAGCCGGCGCATTTCTCGATGCCCTCGACAGGAGTGCGCGGGAGGCGGAGGCGTGAGGCTGATCCTGGCCGGGGGCGGCGAAACGATCGAGACGCTCTATTTTCTCGCGCGTCTCTTTGCGCTGCGCAGCTATCACGTCACCGTGATCGATCCCAATCCCGAAGAAGCGCGCCTGCTGGCGCATCGCGTCGACGCGACGGT
>DATHUZ010000311.1:0-5714 GCA_035461725.1 Anaerolineae bacterium | reverse complement strand
TGAGCTCGCTGTCGGGCAAGCAGTTCAGGCGCTTCCGCCCGTAACCTTTAGATCGGTTTCTCGTCTATAGAACGAAGGGAAGTGAGTTTTGATCGAGAGCGATGACGTTCTGCTGCGAGAGCTGTGTCAACGCCACGAAGGAGCGATTGGTGCGATCTATGACCGTTACGCACACGATATCTATCGCTACCTCTACCGGCTCGTCGGTGATGGCTGGGCAGCAGAAGACCTGACCAGTGAGGTGTTCTTGAAATTGCTTCATTCCGCCGGCACATCGACCGGGCCGCGCAGCAACCTTCCCGGTTGGCTCTACCGGGTGGCGCGCAACCTTGCCATGGACTGGTTCCGTGCGCAAGCCAAAATGACGTCCGGCGAGCTAAAAGAGGAGCTGGTCGGCGACGACGAGCCCGAGATATCGCGCGTCGTCAGGCGAGAGCAGCATGCCCAGGTTGGTGAAGCAGTGCAAAGGCTCACAGCAGATCAGCAGCAAGTCATCCTTCTCCGCTTTGGCGAAGGGCTCGAGATCAAGGCCGTTGGCCGGATCATGGGCAAGAGTGAAGGCGCAATCAAGGTGCTGCAATACCGTGCGATCCGGCGCCTCCAGAGCTTGCTTCATCCGGAGGGAGCGAAATCTCATGTACACAAAACGGGCGAAACAATTCGAAGCGTACCTGCAGCGAGCAGCACAGGGCAAACCGGTTGAGGATGACTGGGCTCCTCTGGTAGACACAGCGCGGTCTGTGTCGGCCGTGCACGTGCCACCACCACCTCGTGGCCTGGAGGAGGGGCGCCGGCGGCTCATGGCCGAGGCGGCGCGCCTCTCACCTCGCACACGCCGGGCGCGACACCTGCCTCTTTTCGCGTTCAGCAAAATGCGCCTGGCCACCGTCGTGGCCAGCCTGCTCATCGTCGTGGGGCTTTTGCCCGGCCTCACCTACGCTGTGGCCACCAGTACCGATGGCAGTCCATTCTACGGCCTCAAGCTCCTCGGACAGGAGGCTCGGCTCTGGCTGACGAACAACCCCGAAGCGGTTGTGGACCTCCAGGTCTCGATGGCAGAAGAGCAAATAGAAGGCATTGCCACGGCCATCGAAGAGGGCCAGTCGATCGACCGGCCCGCCGTCGAAAGGGCTGAGAAGCACCTCTTGCGGGCAGTCGAGGCTGTCAGCGACGACGACGATGTATCCGAGTCGTCACCACGCGGGCGCTTGATGAATACCATTCAGAGCACCCACCGCGTCATGCTGCACCTGTTCGGCGCCGGCTCAGATCCCCAGTTCGAGCCGATTCACCAACTGATGCGATCTATGGAGCGCGCCCGCGAGCAGCTCAACGTGGCGGGTGGACAGGCGCAGGGAGAAGAGGAACGATCGCGGGCGGGAGCACCTGCCGATGACCAGCAGTTCGGCGAACACGGCCCTCAGCCTGCGGCAGAGGGGACACCGGGCGCCAATGGGCCTTCCGCTTCACAGCCGGGGCCGGCATCCGATCCATCCGGCAAGCCGGCGGATGCGCCCGGCCCGGCGCAGGGCTCACCATCGGGGCCCGCCGCCGAATCCACGCCCGAGCCCGGTCAGTCAGGGGCCAACGGTGGCAGCCAGGGGCAATCGCAGGCTGGATCAGAGGATAACAGCCCCGACGACCATCGCCAGCCTGCACAGAAGGGCAACAAGGGGCATTCTGCGAACCCGTAGGGAAAGGCGGGCTGCGGGCCCGGCCTGGAGTGGACCCGCATCTGGAGGTCGGCGCGCCATGTGCCGCCCAGGGGAATGGCCTCCAGAAGCGGTCAAGCCAAAGTGCCGGGCCCGCAACACCTTTCTCGCAAATGTCGGCGTCAACACGTGCCGCAGGAGGAAATGACACATGGAGACCAAAAAAGTCGTTGCACTCTTTGGTGACTCCCTCTTTATTGATACCGTCGAGTTGGGGCTGCAGCGGCGCGGCGATGTCGGCGTGGTACGGGTCCTGGGTGAAGAACACGACGCCCTCGACAGCCTGAGTGCTCTATCCCCCGATCTGATCATCGTTGAGATGAATGACCATAGCGCCAACATGGTTATTCCCCTGCTGCAAGATCATCACGACATCCCGCTCTTGTGCCTCGACGTCACCTGCAGCAAGGTTGTCGCCGTCTCGTGCCACCACTATCAGGCCACTTCTGGCGACGATCTCGATCGCCTGATCCAACAGCAGACTGCGCACCGTCGCGCCTGCTGATCCAGTCCGTCAACAACAGGTCCGTTCCCCCCCCTTTTCGGGTCGCGCCCTTCCTCTTCCAGATCGCAGATCATTTGACTTCCCCCGCCTTGTCGACTATAATCAAAGGCCAGATGGAATGAGGGCTTGTGCACTCACAGGCAAGCGCGAGCCGTACTGGGGAGGCGTACATGGAATCAAAAGAACAATTGTCGGCAGACCTCAAAGAGGCGATGCGGCAGCAGGACGAGGTGCGCAAGCGCACGATCCGGTCGGTGATCGCCGCCATCAAGCAGGCCGAGACAGAGCTCGACAGCCAGGGCGAGCGGGTCAAGTTGGACGAGCCTGGCGTGCTGGCCATCATTGCCAGGCAGGCCAAACAGCGCCAGGAGTCGATCGTCGAGTATCAGAAGGGCGGCCGGCAGGATCTGGTGGCCGATGAGCAGGCAGAGTTGGCCATCCTGGAGCAATATCTCCCTACGCAGCTCAGCCGCCAGGAGATCGAAGAGGAGGTGCGGCGCACCATCCAGGAGGTAGGCGCCACAGGGCCACACGACATCGGCAAGGTCATGCGCCCCCTCATGAACCGGCTTCGTGGGCGCGCCGACGGCCAGCTCATCAACACGGTCGTGCGCGAGATGCTCGCCGGCACTACCCCATGACTCTGCCTTTCTTTGTCGTTGAGATCGACTGCCAGGGAGCAAAGCAGTCCCCATGCTGAACGACACTCGCGACCCGCAGCGCACCGACAGAGGTGCGGTCGGCCGTTGGGGCGTCATCCGCGCCATCGTCCTCGGCCTGCTGCTCGCGCTCGCCATCAGCGCCGTGCTCCTGATCGACTTTTTACCCTCCAACCGGGTCATCCTCGAGCAGGGAGAGGTAAGCCCCACCGCCATCCTCGCCCCGTACGAGCTGACCTACGAGAGCGAGATCCGCACCCGCCAGGCGCAAGATGCACGTGCCGCTTCCGTCCAGGAGATTTACGACGATCCCGACGTGCTCGTCGTTCGCCAGCAAGAGAACCGTGCGCGGCACATCCTCGACTATCTCACCACCGTGCGCGAGGACCCTTATGCCGGCGAGTCCCAAAAACTCGCCTGGATCGGCGCCATTCCCGATGTCGACCTGTCGCCCACCGTCATCACCACCGCCCTCGCACTCGACAAAGAAGGCTGGCTCGCGGTCAAGGACGAGACGGTGCGCGTCCTGGAGCGGGCGATGCAGGGCGAAATCCGTGAGGGCGGCGAGTCCCGTGTGCGCCGCACCCTCCCCACCTACATCAGCCGTGACGTCACCGACCGCGAGGCGAGCGTGGTAGAAGCGATTGCCGGCAGCCTGGTCACAGCCAACACCTTCTACAACGCTGCGCGCACCGAAGAAGCCCGCCAGCAGGCCCGCGCTGCGATCGACCCCATCCCCGTGACCATCCAGAAAGGCGAGGCCATTGTCCGCGCCGGCAGCCGCGTCACCGCCGTCGACATTGAGGCCCTCGACGCCTACGGCCTCCGCCAGCAGGCCGTGCGCTGGCAGTCTATCCTCAGCGTCCTCCTCCTGGCGCTGGTTGCCAGCACTGTGCTCGAGATGTTCACCTTCCGCCTCTATCCAGGCCTGTGGGCCCGCTGGCGCGCGCCCGCCGTCACCTTTGCCCTGGTCGCCCTCTTTGTCCTCCTCGGCAAGCTGATGCTGCCTTTCGGCGACACCGTCATCCCCTACCTCTACCCGCTCCCTGCCCTGTCGATGCTCCTGACCATCCTCTTTGGACCTGCCCTCGGCGTCACTGCCGGCGTCGTCGTCGCCCTGCTCGGTGCCTATGTTGCCGGCGGCTCGCTCGAGCTCACCCTCTACCTCGTGGTCGGAACACTCGTCGGCCCCCTGGCACTCGGCAGGGGTGAGCGGCTCAAGGCCTTCTTCTGGGCAGGCATCGCCGTCGCCCTGGCCAACGCCGCCGTCCTCTTTATCTCCAACCTCCAGGCCATCGAGACCGACCTGCTCTGGACGTCGATCAATGCCCTCGTAGGCGTCGTCATGGGCGGCCTGGCCGCCAGCCTCACCCTCGCCGCGTTCTTGGCGCTGAGCACCATGCTCGACATCGTCACCCCTTTCCAGTTGATGGAGCTGGCGCGGCCCACCCACCCGCTCCTTCGCCAGCTCCTGCTCAACGCCCCCGGCACCTATCACCACACCATCCTGGTCAGCAACATGGCCGAGGCCGCGGCCGAGCGGATCGGCGCCGACGGTCTCCTCACCCGCGTTGGCACCTACTACCACGACATCGGCAAGACCGCCCGGCCCTACTTCTTTACCGAGAACCGCGTTGGCGGCGTGAACCCGCACGAGCGCCTCGACCCCCGCACCAGCGCCCAGATCATCCTCGGCCACGTGCACGATGGGCTGGACCTGGCGCACAAATACAAGCTGCCCGCGGCCGTGCGCGCCTTCATTCCCGAGCACCATGGCACAGGCATCGCTCTCGCCTTCTACCGCATGGCCGTCAGCCAGGCGGGCGATGGTGGCAACAGCGTCGACAAGGACGACTTTCGCTACGACGGCCCCAAGCCCCAGTCACGCGAGACCGCTATCACCATGCTCGCCGATAGCTGCGAGGCACGCGTGCGCAGCGCCGAACCCAAGTCGCTCGAAGAGATGGACCGCATCATCGGCGAGGCGATCAAGTCGCGCCTCGACGAGGGACAATTGGACGATGCGGACCTGACGCTGCGCGACATCCAGGAGATCCACGCCGCCTTTCTCAACGTCCTCAAGGGCATGTTTCACCCGCGCGTCAAATATCCCGAGCCGGTCAAGGTCAGGGGACCAGACGGCCAGGAGGTGGAGGTATAGCCATGATTGACGACACCGGGCCCGAGTTGCGGATCGAGATCGAGGTGCAGATCGCCCCCGAATTCGTCGACCTCGTGCCGGCCGGCGGGTTGCAGGCCGCCGCCGCCACGGCGCTCCGCCTCGAAGGTCTGGGCGGCGAGGTGACCGTCGTGATCACCGACGACCAGGGCATTCAGGAGCTGAACCGCGATTTCCTTGGCCGCGATCACCCCACCGACGTGCTCTCTTTTAGCGCCCGCGAAGGAGACGTCTCCTTCGTCTCCTCTCCCGAGATCGGAGACTATTGGGGCGACGTCATCGTCTCCTACCCGCGTGCCTCAGAGCAGGCTGCCGAGCAGGGACACACCGTGGAGCGCGAGCTCAAGCTCCTCGTTGTCCACGGTGTGCTTCATCTGCTCGGCTACGATCACGAAGAAAAAGAGGACCATGCCGAAATGTGGGCGCGCCAGGACGAGATCCTCGACGCCGTCGCCGCCCTCTAGCACGCCCCCGTTCGTAGTCACGGGCTTCGGCCGTGCCCGTTCGTAGTAACGGCTTCAGCCGTAGCTCGATTACTCGATCTCGATCGCCATCGCCACGGCCTCACCGCCGCCGAGGCACAAGCTCGCCATCCCACGCTTCAGACCGCGCTGCTTTAGCGCATAGATCAATGTCACCAGCACCCGCGTGCCCGAGCA
>DATHUZ010000310.1:0-6587 GCA_035461725.1 Anaerolineae bacterium | reverse complement strand
TCGTCAGCCGCGTGCTGCACAGCGGGGAGCCAGCTCTCGTCTCTGACGTCAGCCAGGACCCCAACTATGCGCCGGCCCAGCCGTCCACGCGATCGCAGTTATCCGTCCCGATCAAGCGTGAAGGGCAGGTGGTGGCGCTGATCAACCTGGAAAGCCCAGAGCTGGCGACGTTCGACCATGAAGACCTGGCGTTTGTCGAGCGGCTGGCGACACACGCGGCCGTGGCCATCGAAAACGCACGCCTTCACGCAGAGACAAAGCGGCGGCTCGAAGAGCAGGTGGCGCTGCGCGCCGCCGGCGAGGCGATCTCGGCCGAGCTCGATCTGCGTGTGGTGCTCAACCGCATCGCGGAAGAGATGGCGCGGGCTATCGATGCGACAAGTGCCTACATCTGTGACTACCAGGCTGAAACCGACAGTTCCACAGTCCTGGCCGAGTATATCAGCCCCAACGCGGCCCCGGCCGAGCGGGTATCGGACATCGGCACGACTTATTTTGACGTGGGGCAGGAGTTCTGGGAGCGGCTGCGCGACTGTGGCTTTGACCTGAGCCACGTCGATGAACCCGATCTGAGCGACTCGGAACGCGAGCATATGCTGACGTACGGCGCCAAAACGGTCCTCTACATCCCCTTCCAACTGCGCGATCAGGTGCTTGGGTTTGTGGAGCTGTGGGAAAGCCGCCGCCGGCGCCGTTTCACGCGCGACGAGATGTCCTTGTGCCAGGGCATCGCGCAGCAAGCAGCCATCGCCATGGAAAACGCGCGGCTGTACCAGGAAAGCCGGCGCCGCGCCGAGGACATGTCTCTCCTGTACGAGATCGGGCTCACGATCAACGCGCATCTGGCCCTCGACGAGGTGATCGAGGCGGTGTACATGGGCCTTCGCGTGGTGTGGGACCCACCCGTCTTGCTGATCGGCCTGTACGACGAGAATCAAGACGATCTCGACTTTCGCATCTATGTCGAGAGCGGGCAGCGACAGCCGCCCTTCCGCCAGCCGGTTGTGGAGAAAGCGAGCGTGACTTCCTGGGTGGTGCGCAACCGGCAGCCGTTGCTGATTCGCCACTGGGATCAGGAGATAGAAAAGGTACCTGTGTCAGGCATCCTGATCGGCGAGCCGATTCAATCCTGGCTCGGCGTGCCGCTGGTGGCGGGCGAGCGGCTGGTGGGGGTGGTGTCGGTGCAGGACTACCGGCCGTACGCATTCAACGAGGATCACGAGCGCTTTTTGTCGACCATCGCGAGCGAGGTGGCAATCGCCATCGAAAACGCGCGCCTCTATCAGCAGACGCAGCAGTACGCACGCGAGAACGAGCGGCTCTACCAGATGGTGGAGCGGCGGCTGAGCGAAATGACTCTGCTCTTTGACACGAGTGTCGCCGTCTCGAGGTCACTCGACCTGGAGCGCGTGCTGCGCACCACGGCTCAACGCATCACCGGCGCACTCGATGCGGACGGGTGCACCATCGCCACCTGGGAGCCTGAGCAAGATGTCCTCCTCACTCGTCTCTGCTATGCGGTCGATCCCGATACGTGGGAGCCGGGGGAGACAGGCACAACCCACCCGCTGGCAGAGCACCCCGCGCTGCGCGGGCTGCTCGATGCCGGTCAGCCGGTGCAAATCCCGGCACCGGAGGGAGGATACGATCCGGCAGTGTTGGCGTGGGGCGCCGCCGGCCCTGTGAAATCGGCCATCATTGTGCCGATGGTCGTCCGCGACAAAACGATCGGGCTGCTGGCGTTGATGCAAGCGCGCGAGCATCGCTCGTTCACCGCGACCGAGATGCAACTGTGCCAGACGCTGGCCAACCAGGCGGCGGCGGCCATCGAGAATGCGCGCCTGTACGAGGGGGTCAAGGAAGCCGATCGCGCCAAGTCAGAGTTCATCGACTTTGTGGCGCACGAGCTGAAACAGCCCATGACCGCGATGCAGGGATATGCCAAGATGCTGACGATGGGGATTGGCGGGCCCCTGAACGACACCCAGCGGCAGTTCGTGCAGGTGATCAACAACAACGTCGACCGGATGGGCAAGCTGGTGAACGATCTGCTCGAAATCTCCAGGCTCGAGGCCGGACGCACGCAGCTAAAGCTGGCACCCGTCCGCATTCAGGATATCGTCGACGAGACGCTGATCAACACGCGCACCGAGATCGATGCCCGGCACCACACCCTGGAGGTCGTGGCTCCGGAAGATCTACCCCCCATTCTCGGCGACAGGGAACGGCTCGTCCAGATCCTTACCAACCTGGTGAGCAATGCCTACAAGTACACGCCGGAAGGGGGCACGATCCGGATCGTGGTGAACGGGCGCGACGAGGCCAGCACGCCGCCAGGCCACGTTTGTATCACGGTCAGCGACACGGGCATCGGCATGTCGCAGCAAGAGCTGATCAAGCTGGAGGAAAAGTTCTTTCGCGCCGACCACGATCTCGTACAGCGGCAGCCAGGCACCGGCCTGGGCGTGTCGATCACGCGCAACCTGGTCGCGCTGCACGGGGGCGCACTCGCAGTGGAGAGCGAGCCGGGACGCGGCAGCACTTTTTCTTTCACCGTGCCGGTCGCGCCTCCGGCCTCAGAGTGAGCCAGGCAACCGCTTACCGCCGGTTGATCGTGGGCCAGCCGCCGGCTCTCTGCCCTTGACGACACCCACGCGCTGGGGTACAATAGGCCCATGGCCCGTCCGGTGATCACGCTGACTACGGATTTTGGCGAGGTCGACGCCTACGTCGCGGCGATGAAAGGCGTCATCCTCGGCATCTGCCCTGGCGCCAGGCTGGTCGACATTTCGCACCTCGTGCGCCCGCACGCAATCCCCCAGGCAGCGTACCTGCTGTCGACAGCCGCGCCCTACTTTCCCGCCGGCACCGTCCACGTGGCCGTCGTCGACCCGGGCGTCGGTACGGCACGCCGGGCCGTGGCCGTCGCGGCCGAGCGCGCCACCTACGTGGCACCCGACAACGGCCTGCTGGCCCTCGCGCTGGCAGATGACCCACCGCGGAAGGCTGTGCAGCTCACCAGTACTCGTTATCACCTCGCGCGCGTGAGCGCGACCTTTCACGGTCGCGACATCTTTGCCCCTACCGCGGCGCACCTGGCCTGCGGCGTTCCGTTGGAAGAGCTGGGAGAAGGCGTCGACCTGGCCAGCTTGTACCAGCCGGAGGCCCCGCTGGTGCGCCTGGAAGATGGTGGACCGTGGCAGGCTCAGGTGATCCACGTGGACCACTTTGGGAACGCGATCGTGAACGTGCAGATCGAGGCTCAGGCAACATCAGACGCAGGCGTGTTCGTACAGGTGAGAGACAGGCGGATCGTGGGCCTGCACCGCACGTTTGGCGACGTTGCGCCGGGCGAGGTGCTTCTTTACCGGGGCAGCGGCGGCTACCTGGAGATCGCGGTGCGTGGCGGCAGCGCGGCCAGGGAGATAGGAATCGACGTGGGCGACACACTTCTCATCGAGAAGGTCCAAGACAGGTGAAATCATGGAGAGATTTGTAATCAGAGGTGGCGTTCCACTGCACGGTACGGTGGTGCCGAGTGGCAACAAGAACGCGGCGCTGCCGATGCTGGCCGCGACGCTGCTCACCGATCAACCGGTGACGCTGCGCAACCTGCCGAACATTGGCGACGTGCGCACGATGTTGGCGCTGCTGGCAGACCTGGGGGCCGGCGTGACCCACCACGACAATCACACGGTGACGGTGCACGCTGCCGGCGGCCTCGGCAGCACGCCCGACTCCAAACTTTTTAGTGAGATCCGGGGCTCGCTGACGCTGCTGGGGCCGATCCTCGCACGCACGCGCAGAATGGCGCTGGCGCTGCCCGGGGGTGACAGGATCGGCCGGCGGCGGATCGATACGCACCTGACGGCTCTGCGCGCATTGGGCGCCAATGTCAAGCACAACGACCGGCTGGAGCTGGCGGCCGATCGGCTGCACGGTGCCCAGATCTGGCTCGACGAGGCGAGCGTGACCGGCACAGAAAACGCGGTGATGGCCGCGTGCCTGGCCAGGGGCGAAACGGTGATTCGCAACGCCGCTTCAGAGCCACACGTGCAGGAGCTGTGTCACATGCTCAACACGATGGGCGCGCAGATCGAGGGGATCGGCTCGAACGTGCTGCGCATCGAGGGGCATGAATGCCTGGGTGGGGGGGAATGCACCATCGGCCCCGACTTTATGGAGGTGGGCAGCTTTGTGGGGCTCGCCGCGGTGACGGGCGGCGCGATCCGCATCGCCGGCGCCGCACCCGAGCACCTGGGCATGATCCGGAGCGTATTTGAGCGACTGAGCGTGCACACCGAGGTCGAGGGCGACGACGTGCTCGTGCCCGGCGAGCAGGTACTGGAGGTGGTCGACGACCTGGGCGGCGCCGTGCCCAAGATCGACGACGCCCCGTGGCCAGGATTCCCATCGGACCTGATGAGCATCACGCTGGTGATGGCCACCCAGGCGCGCGGGACGGTGTTGATGCACGAAAAGATGTTTGACAGCCGCCTCTATTTTGTCGACCGGCTGATCGGCATGGGTGCGCGCATCATCCTGTGTGATCCACACCGTGCCGTCGTCGTCGGCCCGTCGCGCCTGCACGGCGAGGAGCTGTCGAGCCCCGACATCCGCGCCGGCATGGCGCTGCTGCTGGCCGCGCTGTGCGCGGAGGGGACGAGCGTGATCTATAACATCCACCAGATCGACCGAGGTTATGAGCGGATCGAGGAAAAGCTGCAGGCGTTGGGTGCGCAGATCGAGCGGGTATCGCCGTAGCGCCGAAAAAAGAGAGTGCCATACCAGATCTTACGGAACCAGCGCAACGAAACGGTGTTTTATTCGTACAGAGATCGGAAGGGCAACAACGTGGTAAAGTATGTGGAAGGAGGTGACCGGGTAGACAGAGTTATCACCCTGAATCTGCGTATGGGAATCAGAGACACTCGGTTCACACAGACAAGAAAGGAAAAGCAGAAGTGATCGATCGAATTTTGCGTGCCATCCGCCTGGATCCGAACGTCTACCGGGAGATTGCCGAAGACGAGAACGCGATGAGCGAAGCGGCGATCATTGTGATCGTCGTGACATTCCTGTCAGCCCTCGGCTCAGCCTTTGTGGCCGACAACTTTATCGTCGGCCTGTTGGTAGGCTGGCTCACAGCGATCGTCGTCGGGTGGATCCTGTGGGCGGTTCTGACCTACTTTGTGGGGGCCAACCTGTTCGGCGGCCGCAGCAGCATTCCCGAGATGCTGCGCGTGCTTGGTTATGCTTCGGCACCGCAACTGCTGGGCGTGCTTGGCTTTATCCCCTGCCTGGGCTGGCTGGCGGCCCTGATCGGCGCCATCCTGTCATTGATCGCTGGCGTGATTGCCGTGCGCGAGTCGATGGAGTTCGACACAGGCAAGGCAGTGCTCACGGTGCTGATCGCATGGCTGATCGCGATGGCGATTCGGTTTGGCATTACGCTGCTCGTCGGCGGTGGTGCGGCGGCGCTCGGCGCGCTGGGCTAATCCCGCGCAAGATAGAGGCAAAGCAAACGAGGCCCTCTCTCCCTCGGGGAGAGGGCCTCTGTTTTGTGCTGCTCACTACAGGCTGTACGTATCCCCCGGCTTCAGGATGACGCATTTGGCCGACGTCTCGGACTCGACCCGCCGGCAAAAGGCCTTCGGATCCTGTCGAATCACGTCGAACGTGTCATAGTGAATCGGCAAGACGACCTGCGGCTCGATCAGCTTGACGGCGCGGAGCGCGTCGTCGGGGCCCATCGTAAAGTTGTCGCCGATGGGTAGAATCGCGACGTCGATCCCTTCCTCGCCGATCAGCTTCATATCGTAAAAGAGGCCCGTGTCGGCCGCGTGGTAGATCTTTTTGCCCTCCAGGTAGAGGAGAAACCCGGCCGGCGCGCCACCATAGCTGCCGTCGGGCAGCATCGAGCCGTGGTGGGCAATGGTCAGCTTGACGCGGCCACAAGGGAAATCGTAACCGCCGCCGATGTGCAGCGCGTGTGTCTTTTCTATCCCCTGCTGGTCCAGCCAGAGCTTGATCTCGTTATTGGAGATGGTCATGGCCCCCGTGCGTTTCGTGATCTCGACCGCGTCACCCAGGTGGTCGCCATGGCCATGGGAGATGAGGACGTAATCAGGCGCCACATCTTCGGGACCCACGTCTGATTGAGGGTTCCCGCTCAGGAAGGGATCGATGAGCAGGGTCGTGTCATTGACGGTGATACTAAAACTCGAGTGGCCGTGATACGTAAGCTCCACAACAGACATAGGTGTACCTCCCTGCTAAAATAGTTATCGTAATATTGATTATATCATAAAGTAGAAGCGGTTGCAAGACCAGGCTGCGGGAAACGGCGCGCGGCTTGACAAGAGGTAGCCATTTGGATAATATCATCGACATGAGAAAACACGCGCCTGCCCTGTCGAAGGGGCTGCTGGTCCTCGGCATCGTGATGATCCTGACAGGGGTCGGGTGGGGGGTGCGCGGGTGGTTGAATCAGGGACCCGATCCCGAGTTCACCGACGCGGGCGCGGTAGTGCTCGCAGTGACGGCGCCGGTGGAACGCCCGACGACCGTGCTGCCAACCAGTACAC
>DATHUZ010000309.1:0-9447 GCA_035461725.1 Anaerolineae bacterium | reverse complement strand
AGCGCGTTGCCAACCCGGCCCCCAAAGTAGCCCGCCACCAGCCCCACCGTCGTGCCGATGAACATTGACATGAACGACGCCGTAAAGCCCACGACGAGCGACACGCGTGCCCCATAGATGAGCTGGCTCAGCACGTCCTTGCCGGCGTCATCACGCCCCAGCAGGTAGCCCGGCCCCGGCGGCGCCAGGATATCGTCGGGGGTCACGTCCACGCGCACGTTCGGATCGTACGGCGCCAGCCACGGCGCCAACACCGCCATCAGCACCACCACGAGCAGCATCGCCGCCCCCGTCACGCCCATCGGGCTCGAAAAAAACTGCCTCAGCGCCCGCATCGCACCTCTGCCCCCCTGTCATTGCGAGGGAGCGCTAGCGACCGAAGCAATCCCCCCTTTGACCTCGCAGCACCCATCCCCTACTCCGCCTTCACCCTCGGATCCAGCACCGAGTAGAGCAGATCCGCCACCAGGTTCGCCACGATCACGCTCACCGCCAGCAGCAGGAACGTCCCCTGCAGCACCGGATAATCGCGCTTTTGCACCGCCTCGTACATCAGCCGGCCCAGGCCGGGCCACGAGAACACCGTCTCCACCTGGATCGCGCCGCCCACCGTGTAACCAAAGGTCAGCGCGATGATCGTCACCATCGGCAGCATCGAGTTCTTGAGCGCATGGTCGCGCAGGATGCGCAGTGTGCTCATTCCCTTCGCCTTGGCGGTGAGGATGTAATCCTCGGCCAGCACCTCCATCACCCCACTGCGCATGATCAGCAGGTACTCGCTCGTGTACACAATCGCCATCGTCACCGTCGGCAGGATCAGGTGCTTGCCCACGTCGAGCCAATACTCCAACCCGTCCTCCGGCTTGAGTCCCGGCGTCGCCATGCCTCCCACAGGCAGCGTGCCGCGCGCCACGATCAGCAAAATGATCCCCAGAAAGAAGGTGGGCAGCGCCCACGTAAACAGGGCGCCGAGCAAGATCCCCGCGTCGAGCTTGGTCCCGCGCCGCCACGCCGCCACCAGCCCCAGCGCCATGCCGAGCACGATCGCGATCGTCGTCCCGCCCAGCACCAGCACCACCGTGCGCCACGCGCGCTCGCGCAGCAGCTCCGACACATCCTGGCGTGTCGAGAACGAGATCCCCAGGTCACCGCGCAGCAGGTTGCGCACGTACGCCGTGAACTGGCTGTCGAACGCACCGATCACGTCGCCGGCCTGGAGCCGCTCTGTATCGAACCAGAGCGGCTTGTCGAGGCCGAACGTCGTGCGGATCCGCTCCTGCGCCTCGCGCGTCATGCGCGGACTGTGGATGATCAACTTGACCGGGTCGCCCGGCATGATCCGGAACAGGACAAAGTTGAACACCATCACGGCCGCCAGGGTGCCCAGGGCGAACCCGACCTTGCGCAGCACATAGTTACCGCGCTCCATTTACCTCCCCGCTTCTCTTCCCACTCCGCTCGTCCCTGCACACCGCTCGCGGCGCATCACGCCCGAGGGGACTCGGGCATCTGCCGCTTCCGCCGGCGCATACTCGGTCGTAGTGCGCGCTTCAGCGCGTCCTACTCCACCGGCGTTGCCTGCAAAAATGCCGACTTCCACGTGATATCGCCCGCGTCCAGGCCAAACCCCGTGAACCGGTCGCTGCGATACGCCTGCACCCAATCCTCGTACGCCAGCATGATATACGGCCTGTCCTCGAACAGCTTTTCCTGCATCTGCCAGATCAACTCGCGCCGCGCTTCGCGGTCCACCGTCACCGCCTGCTGCACATACATCTCTTCAAACTCGGCGTCGCAGTAGCCGCTGTCGCTCCAGCCCCCCTCTTCGCGCTGGTCGCACGTAAAGATCAGCATCGCAAAGTCGGGGTCCGGGTCGAGGCCCCAGCCCCACACGATCAGGTCAAAGTCGAAATCGGGATAGAGGCCGATCAGGCTGTCCTCGTCCATCGGCGTCGGCGGTGCCGAGATCCCGATCTGCGCCAGCCCGTCAGAGATGATCTCCAGGATGCGTGTCTCTGTCGCGTCGTCCTCCGCATACAGCCGGTATTCCAGCGGGTTGCCGTCCGCGTCCTCGCGCAGGCCGTCGCCGTCCTCATCCAGGTAGCCCGCCTCGTCGAGGATGCGGTTGCCCTCCGCCGGGTCAAACGGCACGTCCTGCACTGCGTCGTTGTGCCAATCCCCCATCGACGTCGGGATGATCGTGCTCGCCGCCTCGGCATAGCCCAGGAAGGCGACGTTGATGATCTGCTGCTTGTCGATGGCGTGGGCGATCGCCAGGCGCACCGCCGGGTCGTTCAGGCTCTCCGGCTGAGTCCCGTTCTCGTGCGAGTTCAGGATCAGCTCGTCCACCACCGTCGATTTCATCACCGCCAGCTCGACGTTCTCCGCAGCTTCCAGCGTCTGGATCGCCGTGCGCGGCACCTCGTACACCACGTCGATCTCGCCTGCCAGCAGCGCCTGGACGACGGCATCTTCTGTCGCAAACTCTTGCCACACCACCTCCTCGATCGCAGGCGCGCCCCGCCAATACTCCTCGTTCGCTTCCAGGATCAGGTACTCGCCTTCCACCCATTCGACGAGCTTGTAGGGGCCGGTTCCGGTCGCCGCCGACGGGTCCTCGAACTCCAGGATCTCGTCGTACGTCATCCCCTCCCACACACTCCGCGGCAGGATCCAGACGTACATCAGCAGGTACTCCATGTTGCCCACCGGCTCCGACAGGGTAACCTGAAGCGTGGTCGGATCGAGAGCGACAATTTCGCTAAAGTTGGCCAGGTAGAAGCTGAACGTCTCGACCTCGTTTTCGATCGTCCAATTCAAGCTCCACGCCACCTCCTCGGCCGTGAGCGGCGTCCCGTCGTGAAAAGTGACCCCTTCACGGATCTTGAACGTCCACACCAGCCCATCCTCCGACACGTCCCAGCTCTCCGCCAGGCCCGGCTGCAAGTTGCTGATGCCCTGTTCTTCCACGAGTGTGTCGTACAGCAGGTAGCGCAGCGCATAGTTGTACCACCCGATCGCCGGGTTGGCCGTATCCCAGATGTACGTAGTGCCGATGCGCAGGGTGACCGGCTCCGCCTCTCCCGGCGCCGGCTCGGCGGCAGCCGTTGTGGGCGCGGGGGCTGCCTCCGTTGGCTCCGCAGCCATCTCTGTTGTGCCGGGCGCGGCCGTCGGCACGGCAGGCTGTGCCGGCTCCGCGGTCGCGCCACACGCCGCGAGCACCAGCGCCACGGCGGCCAACAACGTCCACACCATCTGAGCCTTTACCTTCTTCATCTCCCCCTCCTTCTCCTCAAACAGCTTCTCACCCCATCTCTTCAGAGCCGGTCTCCGACCGCTCCTCTTGCTGCTCGCTGCTTGCTGCTAGTGCAATGTCAGAACACAGCCTCGGGAATCATCCTTGACAATCCTTCTATCCTTCGATCACTTATGGGTGGGGGGTCCACAACGGCCCCCTGGCGGTCCCTGGAAGAGTAGAAGAGCCGATCCACTCATGCCGTACCGCTGCCGCCAGGCCCCCGTCACCCGGTGGTTAAGCCTGAAAAACGCCCTCCATCAGCATCGGGGCTGCACTCTCCGCGGCCGTAGGACCCCGGCATTCGGCCTACCGGACCCATTGCCGAAAATCAGTCTGGACTCTGCACTAAGCATCGACGGCTCACGAGCGATGGAGGCCCGAGCTTGCTCGGGGTAGCTCACGCAGGGCATCGCCGCCCCGAGCAAGCTCGGGTCTCCATGTCCATGCGCACATGTCGCCATCCTCGCCTTGGCCTGATCCGTTTGGACTGTGGTCCGCGGAGAGCATAGATGGATCAGCCACTGTGCTGGATGGCTGCGAGCGCCTGGGCGAGGTCGGCGATCAGGTCGGCGGCGTCTTCGATGCCGAGGGCATAGCGCACCAGGTTGTCTGCCAGGCCGGCGTGGCGGCGCGCCGCGGGGTCGAGGGAAAAGAGCGCCGCCGGCTGCTCCACGATGCTCTCCACGCCGCCGAGCGTGGGGCCGATGTAGGGCAGGCGCAGGCGGTCGATGAACCGGGCGGTGGTATCGAAATCGCCCTCGATCTCGAAACTGACGACGCCGCCAAAGCCCGTCATCTGCCGCCGCGCCGTGTCGTGGTCGGGATGATCGGGCAGGCCGGGGTAGTGGACGCGGCGCACCGCCGGGTGGGCGTCCAGGAATCGTGCCACCCGCTCTCCATTCTCGTTGTGCCGGCGGATGCGCAGGTCGAGGGTTTTCAGCCCGCGGATCAGCAGGTAGGCGTCGTGCGCGTTGCTCACGCTGCCCATCACGCCGCGCGCACCCACGATTGGCTCGAGGTGGCGGCGGCTGCCGATGACGGCGCCGGCGAGCAGGTCGTTGTGTCCCGCCAGGTACTTGGTGGCGCTGTGCACCACCAGGTCGATGCCGAGGTCGAGCGGGCGTTGATTGGCGGGGGTGGCAAAGGTGCTGTCCACCATCGTCAGCAGTCCGTGGCGCCTGCCGGCCTCGGCCACCTGCGCCAGGTCGAGCACGCGCAGGTAGGGGTTGGTTGGGGCCTCGCAAAAGATGAGCCGCGTGTTGGGGCGTATCGCGCCGGCGAGTGCGGCCGGCTCGGCCGCGCTCAGCAGGGTGGTCTCGATTCCCCAGCGGCTCAGAAATGCCCTGGCGAACTCGCGTGTCCTGTGGTAGCAGTCCTGGAAGAGCACCAGGTGGTCGCCCGCCGACAGGAGCGCCGCCATCGCAGTCGTGATCGCCGCCATGCCGCTGGCAAAGAGGAGCGCCTGCTCGCCTCCCTCCAGAGCTGCCAACTTTTGCTCGGCCTCGCTCTGTGTCGGGTTGCTGTAGCGCCCGTACTCGTGGCGCACCGGTGAGGCGCCCTCGGCTTTCGCCTGCATGAAGGCCAGGATCTCGGCGGTGTCGCGAAAGGTGTAGGTGGAGGTTTGAACGATGGGCGTGGTGATCGCCCCGTACGGCTTTTGTTTCTCCTCGCCGGCGTGCACGGCCTGTGTCGAAAAGTGCGTCGTCATCGAACTCTCCTCTCTGTGATGGGCCGGATGGAGGGCTGCCACGAGAGGAGGTGGAGAGACGTAAAAAGCCTCTCCAGCGGGCTGTGCCTGTTGAAGAGGCTTGCGTGATACTACATAGCTCTCATCTTCCAGATCCCGCCGCGGGTCTGTCGGAATTGGCACCATGGCATCCGCGTGCGGCTGCGCCTGGTTGCCGAGGTTTCACAGGGCCGGTCCCTCCACCTCTCTCGATGAGCAGGTCTCATCCGAACCTATTCGATTGGGGGGGATACTACCACAGGCGGGCGTGCTTGTCAAATCGGTGAGCACGCCGGCGAGTGTAAGATTGGAAGGCTGGAAGGTGGCCATGCGGCGTGCAACTCGCCCACTTTTGCGCCTTCCAATCTTGCAGCCTTCCCGCTAGAAGAGATCCTCGTCGCGCATCGCGCTCCAGCCCATAAAGTCGCCGGTGTGGGCGCTGCCGTAGCGGGCGTGCATCTCGTCCAACGCCTTCTGGACCTGTTCGCTGGTTGCCGCCAGCCGGCCGCGGCTGGTGCGGCGCGCCGCGAGCAGCCGGTTGAGGGCGAACACGTACGCCTTGGCGCTGGCGACGATGACGTCGGTGTCGGCGCCGCGCCCCAGGAACTCGCGCTGCTGCACGCGCCCGGTGTCGCCCAGAGGCACCTCGGCGCGAATACGCACCAATACCCTGCCGACGGCGTCGAGCCCGCCGGTCATGGCCTGGATCGAGAACTCGACCAGCTCGTTCTCCACTCCGAGGACGCTGTCGATCGCCTTGAACGCGGCGTCCACAGGGCCGTTGCCGTGCCGCGTCGCCCACACCTCTTCCTGCTCCGGACCGACCAGGCAGACGGCGGCGACAGGCTGTGCGTTACTGCCGCACATCACCTGCACATCGTGGAGCCGGTAGGTCTCTTTGATATAGACGGTCGTCTCGCCGCTGACGATCGCCTCCAGGTCGCGCAGCTCGAGGTCAGGCTTCTTTTTCGCGATCTCGCGAAAGCGCCCGTACACCCGCTCGAACTCGTCATCGTCGAGGCCGAAACCGAGCTGGCTCAGCCGACGGCGCAGCCCTTCCCGACCGGTAAGCAGGGGAGCGCCGGTGCGCGTGTCGAGGATGCCCATGTCCGAGGGGTCGACGACCTCATCCTCAGTGCGTCCGCGCAGCACGCCCTGCTGGTAAACGCCCGATGTATAGGCGAACGCCTTGTCGCCTACGAGTGGCCTGGTTGGATGGATGGCCAGGCCGGTCAAGTGGCCCACGAGCTGGCTCAAGGGGTAGATCAAGCGCGTATCGACGCCCGTTTCCAGCCCCAGCGCCTCACCGCGGGCGCGGAGGATCATGACCACCTCTTCGAGCACGGCGGTACCCGCACGCTCGCCGATGCCGTTGACGGCGCATTCGACCTGCCGGGCGCCGTTGGAGAGTGCTTCGATCGCATTGGCCGTCGCCAGGCCGAGGTCGTTGTGGCAGTGGATGCCGATCACGGCCTGGTCGACGTTCGACACGTTCTCCCGAATGCCGCGGATCAGGGCGCCCCACTCTGACGGGGTGGAAAAGCCGACCGTGTCGGCGATGTTGACCGTGGTCGCCCCGGCGTTGATGACCGCCTCGAGTACACGATACAGGTAGGCGGGATCGGCACGCCATGCGTCGGCGGCATAGTACTGCACATCCTCGACGTAGCGCCGAGCCCGGCGCACGGCCTCGACGGCGAGGTCGAGAGCAGCCTCGCGCGTGGTCTTGAGTTTGCCTTCGATGTAAGAATCGGATGCCCCGAGGCCGATCTGGAGGCGTGGCCTCGCCGCGGGCTTGAGCGCCGCGATGGCCACGTCGATGTCCTCTTGGCGCGCCCGGGCGAGGGCGCACACCGCGCTGCCACGGATGACGCGGCTCAGCTCTCTCGCGGCCTCGAACTCGCGAGGCGACGAGATCGGAAAGCCGACCTGGATCGCGTCGACCCCCATCTGCTCCAGCAGCCGTGCGATCTCGAGTTTTTCCTCCAGGTTCAAAACGACACCCGGCGACTGCCCGCCGCCGTACAAGGTTGCATCCAAAATGCTGACTCGATCCACATTGTCCTCCTTCACACCTTCGTGCTGCGTAATACGTTACACGTGACGTGTGGTGGCATCAGGCGCCAGTTTTTCCGTGCCCGAGTGTATCATGGGATGGCGATTCGGGCAAGTCTGCGCCTGCTCCGTTGAGCAGCGCGTACTCGAGGCTGTCGGCGAGCGCCTGCCAGCTCGCCTCGATAATGTTGGCCGAACTGCCGACGGTGGTCCAGGCGCGATGGCCGTCTGTCGACTCGATCAACACCCGCGTCTGGGCCTGTGTGCCCGCCCCCCCGTCCAGGATGCGCACCTTGTAGTCGGTCAGGTGGACCGTCTCGAGCCGTGGGTAAAAGGGCAACAGCGCCTTGCGCACGGCCACGTCGAGTGCGTTCACCGGCCCGTTGCCGTCCGCCGCCGTGTGGATACTCTGCTCGCCAACCCGGACCTTCACAGTCGCCTGGGCCGACATGCCGGGGCCCACACCTCCATTGTCGCCGCCATCCTGGATGAGCACGTGAAAGTCGAGCAGCTCGAAGGGAGGCCGGTAATCCAACCGGGCGCGGCGGATCAACAGCTCTAGCGATCCCTCGGCACCTTCGAACTGGAAGCCCTGGTTTTCCAGCTCTTTGATGCGGCTCAGCACCTGCGCTGTTTCCGCACCCCCGGCCGCGTCTGCCAGGCCAAACTCTTTCGTTTTGTACGCGATGTTGCTCTTGCCCGCGAGCTCGGACACGACGACGCGCCTGCGGTTGCCGACGCGCGCCGGGTCGACGTGCTGGTAGCTCTGCTCGCACTTGACCAGGGCGTTGACGTGCATACCCCCCTTGTGGGCGAAGGCGCTGCGGCCCACGTAGGGCTGCTGCGGATCGGGGCTGAGATTGACCACCTCGCTCACGTAATACGCCGTCTCGGCCAGCTCGCGCAGCGCGTCGTCGCCGATGCAGTCGTGGCCCATCTTGAGCTGGAGCGCGGGGATAATGGAGCAGAGGTTGGCATTGCCGCAGCGCTCGCCGTAGCCATTGATCGTGCCCTGCACGTGCACGACGCCCGCCTCGATCGCTGCCAGCGAGTTGGCGACGGCCATCTCGCCGTCGTTGTGGGCGTGGACGCCCAGTGGCGTCGTCGTCGCCTGCCGCACCGCGGCGACGACAGAGGAAACGGTGGAGGGCAGGCTGCCACCGTTCGTGTCGCATAATACCAACACGCCGGCACCCGCCTCCGCGGCAGCCGCCAGCGTGCGCAAGGCATAGTCAGGATTCGCACGGTAGCCGTCGAAAAAGTGCTCGGCGTCATAGATCACCTCGCGCCCGTTCTGCTTCAGATGACGTACACTGTCGGCGATCATGCGCAGGTTCTCGTCGAGCGACGTGTGGAGCACGCGCAACACGTGGAGATCCCAGCTCTTGCCAAAGATCGCAACAGCTCGCGTGCCGGCGGCGATCAGTGCCCGGATGTTGGGGTCGTCGTCGACAGCGACCGCCGCGCGCCGCGTGCTGCCAAAGGCGCTGATGGTTGCGTGGGCCAGGCCAAGTGTGGAGACCTGCTCAAAAAAGGCCATGTCCTTGGGATTGGAGCCGGGCCAGCCGCCCTCGACGTAGGCGATCCCGAGTCGATCGAGGCGCCGCGCGATCTTGCGCTTGTCATCGAGCGACAGGGTGATCCCTTCCTGCTGCGCGCCGTCGCGCAGTGTCGTGTCGTACAGAACAAGAGTCATCTCCGCCTCACGACACGCCGACCGGCGTCAGCCACCCATGCCTGTCGGGGATGGTGCCGGCGGTGATGCCAAAGAACTCGTCCTGCAGCCGCCTGGTCACCGGTCCGCGGCAGCCGCTGCGCACGGTCATGCCGTCGACGGAGCGGATCGGAGTGATCTCGGCGGCGGTGCCTGTAAAAAAGAGCTCGTCGGCGAGGTAGAGCAGCTCGCGCGGCATCGGCTCCTCGCGCACCGCGTAGCCCAGGTCGCGCGCCAGGCGGATGATGCACCGGCGCGTGATGCCCTGGAGGATCGAGGAGGCGAGCGGCGGCGTAACGATCTCGCCTTCGACCACGGCAAAGATGTTCTCGCCGCTGCCCTCGCTCACCTGGCCGTGTACGTCGAGTGCGATTCCCTCCGCATAGCCGTGGCGGAGGGCCTCCATGACGATGAACTGCGAGTTGACATAGTGACCGCCGATCTTGGCCGCCGCCGGCAGCGTGTTCGGCGCCAGGCGTGTCCACGAGCTGACACCCACGTCCACCCCCTGCTCGATCGCCTCGCTGCCGAGCAGGTTATCCCACTCGATGGTCATGATGGCGACCTGCACCGGGCAGGGCTGTGGGCTGAGCTGCCAGCCGTCAAAGCCGCGAAAGACGACGGGCCGGATGTAGCAGGCCTGGTGTGCGTTGG
>DATHUZ010000308.1:0-7919 GCA_035461725.1 Anaerolineae bacterium | reverse complement strand
ATCCGCGAGCTGGGCAGCGAGATCACGCGCGAGGGGCTGCTCGACAAGCTCGTCGAGGCGGCCGTCGAAGGAAAGCACGGACGGATCGAGACGATGGTCGCGATGGCCCGTCCGGCGATCGACTATGGCTTTTTCCAGCAGCTTTCGGAGCGGATCACGAGCGCCCGCGACGCCGGCGACGCTTCGCGCGCCGACACATTGAACGCGCTGCGCAACACGATTTTAGAGATCACTGACGAGATCGACGCCGAGATGCGCCGCGCCACCCAGGAGGCCGCCGCCGTCATCGAGCAGATCCTGCAGAGCGACAACGTCGAGCAGGCCGTGCGCGACAACCTGCCGCGCATCGACGACCTTTTCCTCTCCGTTCTGGCGCGCAACATCGATGCCGCCAGGCAGGCGGGGCGTGAGCAAGATGCGGAGAAACTGCAGCGCATCGCCGACGTCCTCTTGCAGCTCATCGAGGAGAGCCAGCCGGCCGAGGTGCGCTTTATCAACCAACTGCTCGGGGTCGAGGACCCGGCCGAGCGCCAGGCGATGTTGGACGAATCGCCCGACATGGTGAACCGTGAGCTGCTGGAGGTGATCGACCTGCTCGCCGAGGATCTGGCGGAGCGCGGCCGGCCCGAGCTGGCCGACCGCCTCGCCGCCGTCCGCCGCCAGGTCGCCGCCATGGTCCCCAGCATCATCGCCACGAGGTAGGGCGGATTGCCAATCCGCCCCACGCCAGGACCGGGCGCTGTAAGGCGGATTGGCAATCCGCCCCACATTCCGCGCCGGCTACTCGTCGCTTTCTTGCTCGTCTTCGGGTGGCGGCAGCTCCGGTAGAAAGCGCAGCTCGACGGGGAACTCTCCGGTAGGCGCGACGCCGACCACGCCTGGGGCTTCCACGAGCCGCTCGGCGGCGTCGCGCGTCGAGGTGACGAACAGCGTGTTGAATGCCGTCGGCTCACCCACCTGGGCCACGTCGCCGGTCAGCCCATGCTCGTCGATCCACCGCATCAGCTCGTCGCGGATGCCCGCCGCACTCGACTTGAGCGCCCGGTACTTCTCTCGGCGGCTGTAGCGCCGTATCTCTTTGTGTGACGGTCGTTCCAGCGTCAGCATGACCGTGATCATGCCGGGCGGAATATCGGACGAGTGGGAGGGTTGAAAGCCCCCCGCACCTGATTTTCCAGTCACCTCAGCTTACCCTCGCCAATCCAGCGCCCACCCGGCTGCCGGCGTCCTGCAGAGGAAGGGCGTGGTCGAGCAGGTGCTGCTTGAGCGCCGGCCCCTGCATGCCGGGATACTTTTGCGCCACCAGGGCCGCGATGCCGGTCACGTAAGGAGCAGCCATGCTCGTGCCGCTCTTGACAGCGTAAATGCTGTTGCCTCCCGCGCTCCGTTCCAGCGCGGCCAATACGTCCACACCATAGCCGGCGATATCCGGCTCGGGCTGTTGGGTGAGAGGCGATAAACCGCTGCCGCTGAACCACGCCGGCTGTAGGCCGGCATCCACCGCCCCCACCGACAGCGTCTCGGCGAAATAGCCGGGGGCGCGCACCACCCCGGCTCCGTCGTTGCCGATGGCCACCACAGGCAGCACGTCGAAATCGACGACGACGGTCTCGAGGATGAGCTGCACGCCCTGCAGCACCGACTGGATCTGCGTCGCGCCGATCCATTCCGCCCGGAACCCGAGCGATAGGTTGATGATCGCCGGCTTGTCGAGGTACTCCTCGCGTTGAAATTGAGAGAGCATCCAGTCGAGGGCAATCACCACCCGCTCCAGGCTCGTCCTCACCGTCTCGCTTTCGATCACCGATGCCACCATCAGATCGACGTCCGGCGCGATGCCCACGTTCTTGCCGGCAATGATGCTCGTCACGTGAGTGCCGTGGCCGTTCGTATCAAAGCCGCGCACGGCGCGCACCGCTTCTGGCGTCGGGCGCAGAGGAACGTAACGAAAGTCGATCCGTTTGCCGCGCAGCTCCAGGTGGTCGGCGTCGCACCCCGTGTCGAGCACGCCCACCAGCACCCCCTTGCCTGTAAGCCCCTGCGCATGCGCCCTGGCCACCCCGCTCTCGTCGGGCCAATACTGCTTTCGCCGCGGCCGGCGCTCGTAACGGCGCGCCAACATCGCCACCGGCAATCCCATTTCAATATCCGGCATGATGTGGTATGCCGGCTCGAGCACCTCCTGCGCGCGCTGCGCGGTCGCCTCGTCCGTCGTCTCTACCACGTACGCACCTGCGTAGCCCAGGCTCTGGTACTGGTCACCTCCTTCCGGCGAGCGCTGCTCTGCCTCCACCTTCGAAAGGCCGATCCGTTCCAGCGCTTCCGATTGCTCGGGAGCCGGCGCCTCTCTCATCATAGCCGACCGCTTGCCGTCCATTGACAGGTCCGACAGCCCCATCGCTACCGCGCGGGACACCTTGCGCAGGGCGATAAATTTGCTCATGACGACGACTCTCCTCGCGTTCTCTCACCACGATTGTAACACCGCCACCCCACGATGTCAAGGGGCAACCCCCAACAGCCGATTTTACCTCGCCCGAGTACCAGGCCGAGCGTACTCGGCACGGCCTTTTCTCCGTGAATCTCCGTGCCGACTCTGTGTATCTCTGTGTAACCGACACAAGCACTGCATTGCAATCCTATTGCAAGCCTGCCGCAATGTTTCAGGGCACGTGAGGTGGTATAATGGACAGGTGCGGCGCTTTTTGCATGTCACCTCATCGAGGAGGAAACCGTGAAAGGGAAAAAAATCCTCATCGTCGAAGATGAGCCACGCATTGCACTGGCCCTGTGTCGTGCACTCGAGCTCCCTGTGAGCGGAACGCCGCAGGTGGATATCAGCCCCGTCGCCGAGACAGCGATTGCCAAGCTCCAATCCGAGTCATTCGACCTCGTGATCACCGACCTGCGCATGCCCGGCATGGGTGGCGTCGAGCTGATGCGCCACATACGCGACACCAGTCCGCATACCAGGCTGATGCTCATCACGGCGTACGGCTCACCCGACGTCGAGGACGTCACCCGCCGCCTCGGTGCCGCCTACCTGCCCAAGCCATTCACCCTGCGTGACTTTGTTAATACCGTGGAAGAGATCCTGCAGAACGCGCCTCGCAACGGAGAGCGGGGGCAGACAGGCTAGCTGGCTAGCGCACGCCAGCTGGCTAGCGCACGTTAGCTGGCTGACGCACGCTAGCTGCGAGGAGCAAGAAGGCACGATGGAACCCGCAGACCGCTCAGTGGCACGAGCCGACGTCACCACAGGCCAGGACCACGTCACCGTCTGCCACGTCGTCACCTTCCGCCTGGGCAGCGACACCTTTGCCCTGCCCGTCGATCCTGTCAGGCAGATCTTGCCCATGCTGGCCATCACCCCACTTCCCAGGGGAGCCGGCGCCCTGGTCGACTCGCTCCTCGGTGCCATCAACCTCCATGGGCAGATAATACCCGTCGTCGATCTGTGCCGCCACCTTGGGCTGCCGCACGCCGGCCTGAAGCGCGACACGCCCCTCATTGTCACGCGCGTCGGTGCGCTTGCGGTCAGCCTGATCGTGGATGAGGTCATCGACGTGCTCTCCGTGCGCGCCTGCGACGTCACGCCCCCCGGCGACGTGCTGCCGGTGGAGCTCGGGCAGGCCCCCCTGCTTGCGGGTCTCGTACGCGTGCCCGGTCCGCCGGGTGGGCACCTGGCCCTTCTGCTCGACGTCGAGCACCTCTTTGAACCCGATCAGCGCGAGGCACTGGTGCGTGTCCTCGATCTGATCCGCCAACAAGCAGTGCAGGCGCAGGGAGGGGTGGGATGAGCCAGCCGGCCCGGGCCCGCGACGTGCAAGCCACCCTCTTTAGCCCCGCCGACGCGGAGCGCTTTGGTGAGATCGTCGAGCGCCACTTTGGCCTCTTTTTCCCCGAAAACAGGCAAAGCGAGCTCCAGCGGGGCGTGCTCCACGCGTTCGCCACATCCACGTGCCAGGACCTCGACGACTTTTACCGGCTGGTCGAGGCCGAAGCCAGATCGGGCAGCACAACGGGGCTGGAGCTGGAGCGCCTGGTCAACGCCCTGACCGTCGGCGAGACCTATTTCTTCCGCGACGCCGGCCAGTTCGACGCCCTTTACCAGGCTGTGCTGCCCGAGTTGATCGAGCGACGGCGCAACGTACGCACGCTGCGCATCTGGAGCGCCGGCTGCGCGAGTGGAGAAGAGCCCTACTCGATCGCCATGATGCTGCGCGTGCTGCTGCCCGACATAGATGAATGGGCCATCACACTGCTCGGCACCGACGTCAATGCCGAGGCGCTGGCGCGCGCGAGAGGCGCTCACTTTGGTGACTGGGCTTTTCGTGAGGAACGGGCGCGGGCGTGGCGCGACCGTTTTTTCCAGCCCGTCGCCCGTCCCACCGGCACCCTCGGCATGGGCAAGCGCTGGGCGCTCGCACCCGAGGTGCGGCGTTTGGTCACCTTCCGCCGGCTCAACCTTGCCGGCGACCACTACCCATCGCTCGACACGAACACAGCCTTCATGGACCTCATCTTGTGCCGCAACGTCACGATCTATTTCAGCGAGGCCGCAACACGCCGCGTGATAGCCCGGTTTCACGAGGCACTGGGGCAGGACGCCTGGTTGGTAGTAGGCCACTCGGAGCCGTCTCCGGCCAACTATGCCCGCTTCGAGCCGCGCAACTTTCCGGGCGCCGTGCTCTATCGCCGCGTACAACACGACCCTGCCCCTTGCCTCTGGCCGCCGGCTCCGCCGTCCAGGTCCCGGGCCGCACCCCCACTACCCACCATTCGCGCTCGCGCGCAAGAGCCACGGGTGACCGACCCGGTCGGAGAGGTACGCGCGGCGGTTGACCACGCTCGCGAGCTGCTCGAGTATGGGCATTCGGAGCAGGCGTGCAACGTGCTGGAAAAAGTCCTATCGCCAGGCGACGGGCCGCCGGCGCTCGCGCGCGACGTGTACACGTTGCTGGGCCAGGCGCATGCCGACCGGGGGAATCTCCAAACAGCCGAAGAGTGGTGCCGGCGCGCCACTGCAGCCGACCGCCTTGCGCTCGACGCCTATTACACACTCGCCCTGGTGCTCCAACATCAGGGCCGCATCGACGAGGCAATCGACGCCATGAAAAAGGTCGTATACATCGACAGGCACTCGATCCTGGGCCATTTCGGGCTTGCCAACCTCTATCACAGCCGCCGACAAGAGATCCAGGCCCAGAAGGCCATGAGAAACGCGCGGCGGCTCTTGGAGCATAAGCCGCCAGGAGAAGTGATACCGGGGTCTGGCGGCATCACCGCCGGCAGCTTGTACGAAGCAGCCACCAGGGCTTATGAGGCGAAAGAGAGTGATGAACGCAGCCACCAGGCTCTCACACGACGTTGACCCCGACACCGCGGCGGTGTGGGCGCGGCGCGCCGCGGACCTTGCGCGCGTGCCGGCCACTCACGACGAGGGCGAGCGTACTGCATTCGTGGTCGTGCGTATGGGCCGCGAGATGTACGCATTCGGCGCGCGCTATGTTTTTGACATCCGCCCGGTAGGCAGCATTGCCCGCGTGCCACGCGTGCCCGGCTGGGTAGCCGGCGTCACGGCCATCCGCGGACGCATCCTATCCGTGCTCGATCTGGCAGCATATTTCGGGTTGCCGCCCGCCGAAACAGAATCGGAGCCGGGCAACAAGCACCTCGTACTCGTCGAGACGCCGGCCATGGAGCTCTGCCTGCTGGTCGACGAGGTCGTCGCGGTAGCACCGCTGCCCATGGCGGGCCTCACAAAAACGGGCGTGAGCTTGCACACCCTGCCGCCCGAATATGTCCATGGCCTGCTCCCCGGGTCTCCCGGCAGCCCCGCCCCCTGGGGCGACGGGCTGCTCGTCGTCCTCGACCTACCGGCACTCCTCGCCGACAGGCGCATCGTCGTCAACCAGGAAGTGATCTAGTGGAAAAAGAAATACGCAACCGTCGCGCGCGTTTTGCTCTCACGTTCAGCAGATACCTGGCGTGGGCCACCGTTATCACCGCTCTGGCGATCCTGGCGGTCTGGCTTCTATACCCCGCCTACGGGCAGCTTCTCCTCGTCCTCATTCCGCTTTTCCTGGTTGCTGCCGCATCCGGGGCCTACCCGGCGCACTATCACCGTGGCAGGGCTGCCCTCGCGTGCCACCTCTTTCTCCTATCGCTCCTGATCCTGCTGGGGGCCGGCCTGATCCTCATGCCAGGCGTCATGACCTCGACCATCATTGGCTTTGCCCTCTATTTTCTGATGTGCGTCGTGCTTCTCGGGCCACGCGAAAGCCTTTGGCTCGTCGCGCTGGGTATGGGTATGTTGATCTTGGGCATGGTTCTGCAGCAGACCGTTGCGCTGGATCCGTTGCTCGCGCGGCTCGACGGCAGGGTCTCTCTCGTAACCAACGTGGTGCTTGCCCTCGTCGCCGTGGTTGTGCTGGTGCTGGTTGCCCGCCGTGTGATCGCCGACCAGGAATCCTACCTGGCCGAGTCGATGCGGACCAACCTGGAGCTGGACAGGCGGGCGGCAGCCGAGCAGGCACAGCGGCAGCGCCTGGAAACCATCGTCGGCGAATACACCGACTTTATGGGAGAGGTGAGCCGGGGCAACCTGTCCCTTCGCCTGCCGCTCGGGCACTCGACAGACCCGGCCGGCGAGACCGTGGCCGGCGATCCGCTCCTTCTCCTCGGCCACCACCTGAACCAGATGACGGCGAGCCTGCAGAGCGCGATCGCCCAGGTGCGCGGCGCAGCCGGTGACCTGGGGAGATCGACGCTCGAGATCCTGGCAGCCACAGGCCAACAAGTAACCACGGCTGCCCAGCAATCAGCCGCCATTGGCCAGACCACCACCACCATCGACGAAGTCAAGGTTATTGCCGACCAGGCCGTGGCGCGTGCCCAGGAAGTGGCCGAAGCGTCGCACCGCACCGTCGAGATATCACAGGCCGGTCGCCAGGCCGTGCACGCCACCATCGACAGCATGAATCGCATCAAGGACCGCGTCGAGGTGATCGCCGACAACATCCTCGCCCTATCGGCACAGACACAGCAAATCGACAACATCATTGCCACCGTCAACGACATCGCCGCCCAGTCGAACATGCTCGCCCTGAATGCCGCTGTCGAAGCGGCACGCGCCGGTGAGCAGGGCAAGGGCTTTGCCGTGGTGGCGCAAGAGGTGCGCAGCCTGGCCGACCAGTCACGCCAGGCAACCGCCCAGGTACGCACGCTCCTGCACGAGATCCAGGCCGCCACCAACGCGACGGTCATGGCCACAGAAGAAGGCAACAAAGGTGTCGACGAGGGGGTACACCTCGCGGTTCGGACGGGCCGGGCGATCGAGCAGCTTGGCAGTGTGATCGACGAGTCGGCACAAGCGGCGGTACAGATGGTCGCCGGTGGTCGCCAACAAGCGACCGGCATCGAGCAGCTCGCGCTGGCCATGCAGAGCATCAACCTGACCACCGCGCAGAGCCTCGCCAGCACGCGCCAGGCAGAACAGGCAGCGCGGAGCCTCGACACCCTCGCACGCCAGTTGGCCGGCGTCGTGGCGGGGTACGAGCTGTAGAGAGGAACGACATGGGGCGCAGCGCCAGGATCCGCGAACAACTCATCGTCAGCTTTCGCGCCGAGCTCAACGAGCACATCCAGACTATGACCAATGGACTGCTCGCTTTCGAAGAGGGCCGCGTGCCATCTGAAGAGCGCCGGGCTCGTCTCGAGACGATCTTTCGTGCCGCGCACAGCCTGAAAGGCGCCGCGCGCGCGGTGAACGTCTCGGTCGTCGAGCAGTTGGCCCACTCGATTGAAAACGTGCTCGATGCCATCCAGCGCGACGCGGTGGCGCTCACCCCACCGCTCTTTACAGCCTGCTATCGCGCGCTCGATGCGGTCCAGGCCGTGCAAGCCGCGTACGAGGC
>DATHUZ010000307.1:0-2195 GCA_035461725.1 Anaerolineae bacterium | reverse complement strand
CACGATCACCAGCGCCCGCCCCACCCGTCCCTGCTCGAGCAGGGTGAGCACCGGCGCCAGCCCCTCGCCCCGCCACAGCTCGAGCTTGCCGATCTCGTCGACAAAGAGCAGGTCGCTCTCGCCCACGGCGCGGTCGATCGTCTCGATCACCCACTCGATCGCGCCGGCATCGAACGAATAGGGACCGACCGCCGGCCCGCCCAGGTCGCGGTCGGTGCGCGCCAGCAGGCGGCGCTCGCCGCCGGCGAGGTCGACCGCCCAGATGCCGGCTTTTTGCCCGCACGCGTTTTTAAGGGCGGGGGCCAGCACGCCGCCGCAGGTCAACCCCTTCCGGCGCGCCAGGCCCGCCACCCGCTCGGCAACCGTGGTCTTGCCGGCGCCCACCTGCCCTGTCAACAGGCCGATCACGCCTCGGCCTGTGCAGGCACGCTCTGCTCGTGGCCCTGCAGCCACTCCTGCGGCACGACGCAGATAAAGCGCAAGACATCGTCGCCGCGGTTGAGGAACTGGTGCATCTCGCCGCCGGGCACGAACACGGTGCTGCCGCTCTCGAGCGGCACGTCGCCCTCGTCGGTGCGGACCACGCCCTTGCCGGCGAGCACGAACACCTCGTGCTCCCACCAGTGGCTGTGGTGCGGCGTGGCGCGCCCCGGCTGCACCTCGAACACGCGCAGGTTAAAGAAGGGTGCCCCTTCGTCCGGTCCAATCGCCATCCGCATCGTCACGCCCTCGGCGGCGGGGCGGGGTTCTACTTGCTGAAAGCTCCTGACTTGTGCCATGTCTTGCTCCTGTCTGATTGGATATTGGATATTAGATATTCTTGGCGTGCTCCTCGTCGTTGGTACCTGTGGGCTGTGACTTGCCGCTCTCGACCAGCAAGTCCAGCGGCCAGAGAAGGGTGGAGAGGATCAGGCGCCGGGCAATCCCGACGTAGCTGCCGCGCCCCGAGATGACGTCCACCAGGGTGCGAACGGTGGTTGGATTGCAGATGCCCAGGACGTAGCAGAGGATGGGTGCCTGGTAAAAGGTGCCGGCGGTGAGTGCCGCTGTCGCCAGGCTGTGACCGATTTCTGCCCACAATCCCTCTTCGTACCGGGAGAGATCGTCGCCACCGACGGCAGTGGCGGCGATGCGCGCGCTGGTGAGGGCGTAGCGGATGCCCTCGCCGATCAGCGGATCGACCAGGCCCGCGGCATCGCCCACCAGCACACAGCGGCGGGTGGTTAGCTGCTCCAATGGCTGCCCGCGCCAGAAGGGCCACGGGCGCACGCGGAAGCAGGGCAGCGCGTGGCCGTGCACCTGTGCCCCGTCGAGGTGCACGCCCAGGCGCTCGACGTAGCGCGCCAGCGCCCGGCGCAGGTTGGCGCGGCCGGGACGAAGACGGCCGATGCCGATCGAGAGGGTATCGCCTTTGGGAAAGCACCAGGCGTACCCCCAGGCGACGGTGCCGAGAGAAAAGAGGGCGCGTTGGCCATACTCCTCGCGCAGGCGGCCGCCCGCGGGCAGCGGCACCTCAACCTCCAGCGTGCCGCCCACTCGCCGGCCCTGGCGCAGGCCGAGCTGGCGTGCCATCTGTGACGAGGCGCCGTCGGCCGCCACCAGGTAACGCGCCGTATAGACGCGGTTGCCGGCCTCGACCCGCACCAGGTTTGGCTGCTCGACGACGCGCTTTACCGGCGTGCCATCGATCACCTCGGCGCCCGATTGGGCGAGCAGGAACGCGTCGAATTTGGAGCGCATGACCATGGCGACAGGGCGGCCGGGAAGTGGGACATTCACGGAGGGCAGACCGGGAAAGGTAAAGCGCGCCGCGGCAGGCTTGGCCTCGATCACCGGCTCAAAATCAAAGGGAAAGCTCTCCAGGGCGGGGCGGGGAATGGCGCCGCCGCACGCCTTGTAGCGCGGCAGGCGGGCCCGCTCGATCACGAGCGTGTCGAGGCCGGCCTGGACCAGGTGATAGGCAGCCGCTGCGCCTCCGGCTCCGGCGCCGACGACGATGGCATCGAAATCGGGTCGCGTGTGTGGTGCCATCAGCCTGATTGTACGTGCTGGCCGCCGCGGGGTCTGTAGCAGATATTACGCGGCGTGACGAGGGATAAAGATGGCTGGTTGGGGGGGATCTGTGGGGCGCGCATTTCACCCCCCCCCACCCCCCTCAAGGGGGGGGAGAGATGTGCCCGCCTCAAGGGGGGAGA
>DATHUZ010000306.1:0-18431 GCA_035461725.1 Anaerolineae bacterium | reverse complement strand
CAACATCAAGCTGATGACCTACAGCGAGGTCGAAGAGGTTTCGGGCTATATCGGGAATTTCAGGGTCAAGGTGCGCCAACGCCCGCGTTACGTCAAGATGGACCTGTGCACCGGCTGCGGTGCCTGTGTGGAAGCGTGTGTGTTCAAGAAGGGTGTGCCGAACGAGTTCGACGAGGGGCTGAGCCGCCGCAAGGGCATCTATATCCCGATGAACGGCCAGGGCGTGCCGATGAAGGCCGTCGTCGACGACGAGGCGTGCCTCTTTCTGAAACGCGGCAAGTGTGTGCAAAAGTGCATGGAGGTCTGTCCGACCAAGGCGATTGATTTCGAGCAGCAGGAGACGTTCGCCGAGGTAGAGGTCGGCACGATCCTCGTCGCCACCGGTTTCGACAAGTTCGACCCGGGGCGCCTGTCGGCGTATAGCTGGGGGAAATCGCCCAACATCATCGACGGCCTCCAGTTCGAGCGGCTGTCGGGCGCGACCGGGCCGACCAGAGGGGAGATCCTGACGGCCGAAGGCAAAAAGCCAGAGCGAGTGGCCATCATCCACTGCGTCGGCAGCCGTGACGCGAACGCCAACCCATACTGCTCGCGGGTGTGCTGCATGTACGCCCTGAAGCATGCCCACCTGGTGCGCGACAAGACAGGCGCCGAGGTATTCGAGTTCTACATGGACATCCGTGCCTTTGGCAAGGGATACGAAGAGTTCTACGAGCGGGTCCAGGAGGAGGGCGTCTTTTTCGTGCGCGGCCGCGGTGCCGAAGTGGTGGTACTGAAGGATGGCAAGCTGCGGGTCAAGGCCGAGGACACGACCCTGGGTCTGCCGGTGGCCATTGACGTGGACATGGTCGTTCTCGCCACAGCAATGGAACCGCACAAGGATGCAGATAAGGTGGCCGCCCTGTTCGGGCTGAGCCGCAGCGCCGATGGCTTTTTCCAGGAGGCGCATCCAAAGCTGCGTCCCTTCCACACCAATACCGACGGTGTCTTTCTGGCCGGGGCGTGCCAGGCCCCCAAGGACGTGCCCGACACGGTGGCGCACGCCAACGCGGCCGCGGCGGAAGCCCTGGTCATCCTCGACCGTGGCGAGGTGACCATCTCTCCGACGACCGCGATGGTGGTCGAGGAGCGGTGCGTAGGCTGCGGCGACTGCGTGCTGGTGTGCCCCTACACGGCCATCTCTCTGGTCAATGGCAAATCGCAGCTTAACTCGGCCCTGTGCAAAGGCTGTGGCACCTGTGTGGCCACCTGCCCGTCGGGCGCCATCGAGGCGTTGCACTTTACCGATCAACAGATCGTTGCGGAAATCGAGGGAGTGCTCGCCCCCGGGGTACGGAGGTTCGCATGGCTGTAGACGAAATCGATCTCGCCACCGAGTTCGAGCCCAAAGTAGTCGCTTTTATGTGTAACTGGTGCACCTATGCCGGCGCCGACAATGCGGGCGTTGCCCGCATCGAGTCACCGGCCAATATCCTGCCCATCCGCGTGATGTGCTCGGGGCGGATCTCACCCGAAATCGTGCTCCGCACGTTCCGCGAGGGTGCCGACGGCGTCCTGGTAATGGGCTGCCATCTCGGAGACTGCCACTATAGCAGCGGCAATCACCGCACCCTCAAGCGTGTGCCATTGCTTCGGAACCTGTTGGGCTATGCCGGCATCAACCCGCAACGGCTGCAGCTCGAGTGGGTCTCTGCCGCCGAAGGTCCACGCTTTGCCAGGGTCACCAGGGCGTTTGTCGACAAGATCCGGGAGCTGGGACCTCTATCGCAGGAGGTGTCAGCATGATCGATCAGCTACGCCAGATCGTGGCCGAACTATTATCGACTGTGGATGGCCCGGACAGTGTGAGCGGCGTGGTCGCACTGCGCAGATCGAGCCAGGGCGTCGCTCCCCACCTCTACCTCAGGGGCGATGACCTCTCCGGGCTCGAGATCGCGCCGCGCTACCCGCTGATGACGGTCGTCGCGAGGCTGCAGCAAAGCTTTCCCGATGCGCACCTCGGAGTGGTGGCGCGTGGCTGTGACGAGCGCGCCTTTGTCGAGATGGCCAAGCGGAACCAGGTCGACCCGGACCGTCTCTACATCGTGGGCATCGCCTGCACCGAGGAGGAAGCGGCGGAATGCTACTGCGCCGCGCCCGCACCGAGCATGGCGGCCAGGCTGGTCGGGACACCGGTCGCCGGCAGCGGACCGAACCCGATCGTGGCCGAATATGACACGATGCCGCTGCAGGAGCGAAACGAGTTTTGGCGCGGGCAGTTCGCCAAGTGCTTCAAGTGCTACGGCTGCCGCAACATCTGCCCCGAGTGCTTCTGCGAAGAGTGTGCCCTGGAGGATCCGACCTGGATCGAGCCAGGGCTGCTGGTGCCACCCTTCCCGGTGTTTCACCTGATCCGCGCGATGCACATGGCCAGCCGGTGCGTGGCTTGCCGGCAGTGCGAGCTGGCATGCCCGGCTCACATCCCGCTGACGGTGCTATACGACCTGATGCGGCGTGACATGGAGATGATGGTCGGCTACGTTCCTGGCGCCGATATCGCGGCGCCACCGCCGCTCTCTGTCACGCTCACCGAGGCTCCACTGCTGGTTGACGCCGGCCATGCGCACTGAGGAAGCGAGGGAATGATGGACTATCACAACGTGCTAACGACCTGTATATACTGTGGCTGCGGATGCGGCATCTACCTGGAAGTGCTCGACGGCCGCATCATCGGGGCATGGCCGGCCAAGGCGCACGAGGTTTCGGACGGAAAACTGTGCATCAAGGGCTGGAACGTGGACGAGTTCGTCTACCATCCGGACCGGCTGACAACGCCCCTGATCCGCCAAGAGGGCAAGCTGGTGGAGGCGAGCTGGGACGAGGCGCTGTCGCTGGTTGCCGACAAGCTGGGCAGGATCAAGGCGGAATCAGGCCCCGACAGCATCGCCTTTCTCGCCTCGGCCAAGTGCACCAACGAGGAAAACTATTTGATCCAGAAGTTCGCCCGCGCCGTGATCGGCACCAACAACGTCGATCACTGCGCCCGCCTTTGACACGCCCCCACGGTGGCCGGTCTGGCCGCCGCGTTTGGTAGTGGGGCGATGACCAACTCGCAGCCCGAGTTCGAGCATGATACCAACTGCTTCCTGATCATCGGATCGAACACGTCGGAGGGGCATCCGCTCATCGCCAGCCGCATCATGAAGGCAAAGGAGACGCGAGACGCCAAGATCGTCGTGATCGACCCGCGCAAGACGCAGATGGCGCGCCTGGCCGATCTCTACCTGGCCTTCCGGCCTGGAACCGACGTGGCGGTGATCAACGGTCTGATGAATGTGATCATCGCGGAGGGGCTGGCGGATACAGAGTACGTGGCCAACCGCACCGAAGGGTTCGCCGAGATGGCTACCCTCGTCGAGACCTATACGCCGGAGCGGGTGGAGGAAATCAGTGGCATCCCTGCCGACGGGCTGCGCCAGGCAGCGCGGATTTATGCCACACACCGGCCGTCGGCGATCATCTATGCCATGGGTATCACCCAGCACACGACGGGCACAGACAATGTCAAGAGCTGTGCCAACCTGGCCATGCTGTGCGGCAACGTGGGCGTGCCCGGCGGCGGGGTCAACCCGCTGCGCGGCCAGAACAATGTCCAGGGTGCGTGCGACATGGGAGGTTTGCCCAACGTCTACACCGGTTACCAGGCCGTGACGTCGCCCGAGGTGCAGAGCAAATTCGAAAAGGCCTGGGGCAGCACGTCGAACCTGAAGATCGGACTGACGGTGACAGAGATGATCCCTGCCGCGGGCGATGGCCGGGTGCGTGCCCTGTACGTCATGGGGGAAAATCCGATGGTTGCCGACCCCGACGTGAACCATGCCCGCCACTGCCTGGAAGAGACCGAGTTCCTGGTCGTCCAGGACATCTTTCCCACCGAAACAGCGCTGCTGGCCGACGTGGTGTTGCCCGGCACCTCGTTCACCGAGAAGGACGGGACCTTTACCGCGACCGACCGGCGTGTGCAGTTCGTGCGCAAGGCAATCGAGCCTGTCGGCGGGACCAGGGCAGACTGGGAGATCGTGTGCCAGCTTGCGCAGCAGATGGGTGGCAAAGGCTTCGACTTTGCCTCGCCCGCGGAGGTGATGGACGAGATCGCGCAGCTCACGCCCAGCTACGGCGGGGTGAGCTACGAGCGGCTGGAGAAGCAGGGCTTTCTGCACTGGCCCGTGCCCACCGCGGAACACCCTGGCACGCCTTACCTGCACAAAGACAAGTTCACCCGCGGGCTGGGGCACTTTCACGCCATCGAGTTCAAAGAAGCGGCCGAGCTGCCCGACGACGAGTATCCCTTGATCCTCACCACCGGCCGGCTCATGTTCCACTTTCACACCGGCACGATGACACGCCGCTCACCAAGCCTGCACCAGGAAGTGCCGGAAGCGTACGTCGAGATCCACCCCGACGATGCCGCCGCGATCGGGCTGAACGGTGGCTCGCGGGTCCGGGTGTCGAGCCGGCGGGGCGAGATCGAGCTGGCCGCGCGCGTCACATCACGTATCAAGCCGGGCGTGGTCTTTATTCCGTTCCACTTTGCAGAGGCAGCCGCCAATGCCTTGACACATGGCGCACTCGATCCGGTCGCCAAGATCCCGGAGTACAAGGTGTGCGCGGTGCGCATGGAGGCGCTGGCGCCGGCATAAAGAGGCTGAGGAGAGCAATCGGAAGAGATGGGTTCACACCTGACGTGGTAGCAGCCAACAGAGCCTGTTGGTGAGAACAAAGCTTTATTACACAAGAGGAGGATTCAATGACTAACGAGATTCAGTTCGACGCGTTGCCGCCGCCCAAAATGGCGGCCAAGATGGAGGATGTCGGCATCACCAAGTCCAAGCTGAAAGCGCCGACCATGTTTGCACTGGCGATCCTGGCTGGTGCCTTCATCGGTACCGGCGCCATCTTTGCGACAACGGTGACGACCGGCCTTGCGGCGGCCGGGGTCGGGTTTGGCATCATCAAGCTGCTGGGCGGCCTGGTGTTCTGCCTCGGCCTTATCGCCGTCGTCGTCGCCGGGGCCGAGCTCTTCACCGGCAACAACCTGATCATCATGGCCTTTGCCAGTGGGCGCGTCGGCCTTCCCGCCCTGCTGCGCAACTGGGGTATCGTCTACGCAGGCAACTTTGTCGGGTCATTGCTCACCGTCGGCGTCATGTTCTTGAGCAAGCAGTGGACGTTTGCCGGCGGCGCCCTGGGCGCAAATGCGCTCGCAATCGCCAATGGCAAGGTCAGCCTCGGCTTTATTCAGGCCATCGCACTGGGCATCATGTGCAACGCCCTGGTGTGTCTGGCCGTGTGGCTCTGCCTTTCGGCGCGATCCACGACTGACAAGATCCTGGCCATCGTTTTCCCGATCACCGCTTTTGTCGCTGCCGGCTTTGAGCACTCGGTGGCGAACATGTACTTCATCCCGATGGGCTTGATGATCAAGGACTTTGCTCCCGACAGCTTCTGGCAGGCCATCGGCCAGACGGCGGCGGGCAATTATGCCAACCTCACATGGGTAACCTTTCTCTGGAACAACCTGCTGCCGGTAACCATCGGCAATATCATCGGCGGCGCCGGATTCGTCGGCCTGGTTTACTGGTTCGTCTACCAGCGCCCGCAACGGGTGGCCGAAGTCAAGCCCGCGGCCGCGCCTGCCATCCTGGTCGTCGACGACGATCCCGACTTTGTCCAGATCACGCGTACCATCCTCCTGAAGGAGGGTTATGGTGTGTCGACCGCGGCCAACGGCGCCCAGGCGTGGGAAGCGATGATGAAAACCAAGCCCGACGTGGTCCTGCTCGACGTGATGATGTCCTCGACACTCGAAGGCGTCGACCTGTCGCGCAAGATGGCGGCCGAGCCCAGGCTGAAGAACGTACCGATCATCATGATCTCTTCGATCGACAGCACGTTCCACGCCGACAAACTGCCCGACAACCTCCACATCCCGATCGACGCTTGGATCAGCAAGCCGGTAGACCCGGACCACCTTCTGCGGACGGTGCGGCGCTTTGTACCCGGGCGCCCTGCTGCGGTGCCCGGCGCGGCAGCGGCAGCCAAGTAAGGCAGCCACCGCTTAGTAATCTCGTTGCTCCCCGGCAGGGCCGGCCGTCCTGGCTCTGCCGGGGAGTATAGTGGGTATCTTCAGGCATGGGAGACAGCAGCACGAGCGACATCCAAATCCTGGTCGTCGACGACGAGATGGGCCTACGTGAAGGATGCCGGCGCGTGCTCAAGCGCTACGGTTATTCCGTCGACGTGGCAGCCACCGGGCGCGAGGGCCTGGCCAAGATCCGCGACGGTGCCTTCTGTCTGGCACTGATCGACGTCATGATGCCTGATATCGGCGGCCTCGAGCTGCTGCACCTCATCCACCAGCACGATCCCGACATCGTGTGCATCATCATCACCGGATATGCCACCGTGGAGCTGGCGGTGGAGGCGATGAAGCATGGCGCATACGACTTTATCGCCAAGCCCTTCTCTGACGACAACCTGCTGCTCGCCGTCAACAAGGCGGTGGACAAGCACCGGCTCGAGCAGGAGGCGCGCCGCCTGCAGCGCATCGAGCAAGAGGCGCGGCAGTTAGCCCTCGAAAAAGCGATGCTGGAGGAGCTCGACCGGGTTAAAAGTGGGTTCATGCGCAAAGTGGCACACGAGCTGCGTGCGCCGATCGCGGCGATCGACAGCTTGATGAGCGCCATCCTCGACGGGTACGGATCGCCCGAGGTGCAGCGCGTGATGCAGCAGCACGCCACGATCCGGGCGCGAGAGCTGCTCTCACTCGTCGACGATCTGCTGAACCTGTCGCGCCTCAAAGACGTCAAGGTCACGCCGCACAAGCAAAAGGTGTGCCTGCGCCAGGTGCTCGACGACGTGTTGAGACTGCACACCGCCGAGGCAGAGAGGAAGCGAATCAAGCTCGACCTCGATTGTCGCGAATGCCCACCGCTGCTCGCCGATCCGGTACACATCCAACAGCTCTGGACAAACCTGATCAGCAACGCGATCAAGTACACGCCCGATGGTGGTCAGGTGTCGGTCAGCCTGTTTGCCGAGGTGGACCCGGCGACCGGACCCGCGGTGATCGTCGGCAAGGTGAAGGATACCGGGATTGGCATCGCCGCGGCAGACATGCCGCGCCTGTTCGAAGAGTTCTATCGCACAGACCAGGCCAAGGCCTTCACCACCCAGGGCACAGGACTTGGGCTCTCCATCGTGATGCAGGTTTTAGAGGAGTGTGGCGGTGAGATCGGGGTAGAATCAGAGCCGGGACGGGGGAGCGAGTTCGTCTTTCGCCTGCCGGTGGCGGGCTAGATGGTGCCAGGCGTGCCCGGTGCGTCGACCACTCCGATCGGTTTGAACGGGAGAGTGATGGTAAAAGTCGCCCCCTGGCCTTCCTCGCTTTGAACCTGGATCTGCCCCCCGTGCATCTTGACGATGCCGTAGACGATGGCCAGGCCGAGTCCGGTGCCACTACCTATCGGCTTGGTGGTAAAGAATGGCGTAAAGAGCTTGGCCCGGTTCTCTTCCGATATGCCCCTGCCGCTGTCGGACACTGACAGGCGCACGCCCTGTCCGAGCGGCGCCATCTCTGTGCGCAGGGTCAACGTGCCGCCGTCGGTGTGCTCCATCGCCTCGATGGCATTGTCCACCAGGTTTTCCAGCACCTGTTCCAACTGCAGCGGATCCGCGTGAATCACCGGTACCTCGGGGGCAAGATCGAGCACGATCTCGACCGTTTGGAATTCAGCCTGCTGTCGCCGTTTGTCCGCGAGATCACGGAGCAGGCGGTTGAGATCGGTGGGGCGTGCCAGCACCTCGTTCTGTCGTGCAAAGTCGAGCAGGTTGCGCACGATCACCTTGCAGCGGTTGGTCTCGCCGATCACCATCTGCAGGTCCTCTCGATGTGGATCGTCTTCCGGGATCTCTTTGTAGACAATGTTGGAATAGAGGAGGATGGTACCGAGCGGGTTGTTCAGCTCGTGCGCAACACCCGCCGCGAGCTGGCCGGTCGACGCCAACTTTTCCTTGTGCAGCAGCTCTTGCTGGGTCTCTTGCAGCGTTTCGGCCATGTTGTTCAAAGCCCGCATCAGCTTTTGCTGCGCCTCTTGTAGCGCCTCGATCATGCTGTTGAACGTTCGGCCCAGCAGGGCCAGCTCGCCCCGGCCATATGGCTTGACCCGGGCAGCCAGGTCGCCCCGTGCCACGCGCCGGTTCGCGTCCACCAGCTCGGCGACCGGCCGGATGATGACGCGGGCCACAGGCACGGCGACAATTCCGGCGAGCACAATCGACACCAGGGCGATGAGCAGCACCCGGTTGTTCACATCCTGGACGAGAGCCCGAAAGGCGGACTCGCGCGCTCCTACGTACAGGCTGCCGACCACCTGCCCCCTGTAGTCGCGCAGGGGCTCGTAGCGGGTGATGAACCACTCGTTCACCACGTAGGCGCGGCCGACGTAATCGCGGCCTTGCTGTAACACTGTCTCGAACACATCCTGCGACACGCGCGTGCCCACCGCCCGGTTTCCCTGTTCGGTCATCACGTTGGTCGACACCCGCAGGTCACCGAAAAAAATCGTGACCGTGTCGACGCCCGCGACCTCTTTGATACGGTCGACCAGGGTAAAGTCATTGTTGAGCAAGTGGGCCGACAGGACGACACCGGCAACGTCCCCGTCACCGCCGATGAGCGGGTGAGCGCCCGTCAGCGCCAGGCCCGCCGTTCCCTCGCGGGGGTCGAATGGAGCCGGAGCCGCTCGACTGGTATCGACCAGCGGGGTGAGCGCCTGCGCATCCAGGCCGGCCTGGGCCAGAACCTCGACAGGAAGGACCTCGGTCGCAGCCTGGGGTTGGCCGCTGTTCAGCACTTGCTGAACGATCGGCAGGTCGCCCAGGTAGCCGGAAGAGATCATGGGCAGCAGCTCGTTCTGTGCCGACAGCACCCGCCCAACGACGAGGTTGCCCTCGGCATCGAGCACGGCAATCAGGTGGGTGCCTCCCAGAGCCAGTACGGTGATCTTGTTGGTGAGCTGCTGGTCGATGAGCGTCAACGCGTCAGGCTGGCCGGCGCTCGCGTCGGAGAGTCCCTGGCTCACCCACGGATCGAGCGCCAGCCGGTAGCTGATCGCAGCGACTTCGTCCAGCTTGAGCTGGTAGAAGGCGTTGGCCAGGTCCATGTCGCGGGCGACAAGATCCGTCTCGGCCGTTTCCAGGTACTCTCGCACCACCTGCGAGACGGCGAGTGCGTTGAGGCCGACGGTTAAAGCTGCGACAAAGGAAAAAGAAGCGACCAGCACATATAGTAGACGCCCGCCCAACAACCAGGAGATAACACCTTTCATTTCGGCGATTCCTTTGCCCCTTTTCGCATCTCGGCCGGGCTCCCTCGTGGCAGCCCACGCAGATTGTGACTATAGCACGGGCAGTACCGGCTGTCAAATGCATTCCGGCAGCAAGCCAGACCAAGTGGGGAGAATAAATGTCCGTATTGACAAAGATCATGTCCTATTCTATAATAGCGCGGTATAATGGTTCTGTCGCCCTTAGCAGGACGAACCGTCACAACAGAATGAGCATGAGGGATGGGCCTCAGAAGGACCGCCCTGGGCACATGCGAGAGCCCTCCCGGCGCAGCGGGCGCCTGCCGGTAGCCGCTGCCTTTCGGAACCGGCTACGATTAAGTGAAGGGAGAACATGTTCGAATACGAAGCGATCCGTCCCAGGTACGAGACTTCGCCCGAGGTGGAAAAGATCGTGCAGGCCGTCTCGGTCTGCTACCAGTGTGGCACGTGCAGCGGATCCTGCCCTGTAGCTCCCGCCGGTGGCATGGACTATACCCCGCGCACCATCATGCGCCTCATCCAGGCAGGCATGGAAGACCAGGTACTCTCCAGTCAAACAGTTTGGACGTGCGCTGCCTGCTACTCGTGTGCGGTGCGCTGCCCTCGCGGCATCGACATCACCGACGTGATGGTGCGCTTGCGCAACCTGGCCCTGATCCGGGGCTTTCCGGCGGAAACAGAGGTTGCGCGCAAGGGGCGCATCTACAACGTCGATTTCATGCGCATCGTGCGCCGCTTCGGGCGGATCTATGAGCTGGAGCTGGTGCTGCGCTACCACCTCAAGACCAATCCCTTCAACCTGTTGGGCATGGCGCCGGTGGGACTCAAGATGTTTCTCAAGCACAAGTTACGCCTGCTGCCCGACCCCGTGGACGACCGGGCCGAGGTCAAGGGCATGTTCTACCGTCTCGAATCTGACCAGGCGCGAAAGGGGCGCAAGGAATGAAATACGCCTATTTTCCGGGGTGCAGTCAAGAGTCCACAGCCGAAGAGTACAACCGCTCGTTGCAGGCGGTCGCGCGCCGGCTGGAAGCGATGGAGCTGCTCGAGATCCCCGACTGGAACTGCTGTGGTGCCACGCCGGCCGCTGCCATCGTCAATCCGATGCTCCCTCACAGCCTGGCCGCACGCAACCTGTCGATCGCCAAAGAGATGGGCATGGATCAGATCGTGGCCCCGTGCGCGGCTTGTTACAAGAATATGCGCAAGGCCAGCCACGACCTGAACCACCACGCGGAGCTGCGCGCCCAGGCCAAGGGGGCGCTCGCCAACCGTGAGCTGGACCGGGTGCCTGAGGTGCGCCACCCGCTGGACGTGATTGTGAACGACGTAGGGCTCGACAACATCCCGGTAGAAAAGCCGCTGCGCGGCCTCAAGATTGCCTGCTACTATGGCTGCCTGCTCACCCGGCCGGCGGGTGGGTTCGATGACCCCGAGTACCCAACAGCCATGGACGAGCTGATGGAAAGGCTCGGCGCCGAGCCGGTGTTCTGGCCTTACAAGACCAAATGCTGCGGTGGCGGCATCTATATGTTCCACGAGAACGTCAGCTTTAACATGTCGGCCGACGTGCTGGTGTACGCCAAGGCAGCGGGCGCCAACGCCGTCGCCGTGGCCTGTCCGTTCTGCCAGCTCCTGCTCGACCTCTACCAGGACAAGCTGGCACAGATTCGCGACACGACCTTTGACATGCCGATCATCTTTTTCACGCAGTTGATGGGGCTCGCGATGGGTCTCGATCGTGCCGACCTGGGCCTGGAAAAGCTGGTCGTATCGCCCTTCCCGCTCCTGGCGCGCACCGTGGAAGCGGAGGGTGAGGAAGAAGAAAAGGCGAAAGCAAGGCCGGCCAAGCTCAAAAAGTGGGGTGAAGCCTAGTTTGTTCTATATAAGCTGTGAGTGAGGAAGCGCTTATGGATAAACCGAGAATCGGCGTTTACGTCTGCCAGTGCGGCTCGAACATTGCTGCCACGGTGGACACGGAGGCGGTGGCGCGCTTTGCAGAAGGGCTGGACGACGTGGCCCTGGTGCGTGTCAACAAGTACTCCTGTTCCGACCCGGGCCAGAACACGATCCGCAACGACATCAGAGAGCACAACCTGGACCGGGTAGTGATCGCCGCCTGCACGCCACGCATGCACGAGCCGACCTTCCGGCGGACGCTGGCGAGTGCCGACCTCAACCCCTATTACCTGGAGATGACCAACATCCGCGAGCAGGTGTCGTGGGTGCATCAGGCAGGAGAGGCGGCAACCAACAAGGCCAAGGACCTGGTGGCAGCAGCAGTGGAGCGCGTGCACCATCACCAGGCACTCCAGCCGCGCAAATCGCCGATCGAGCCGTCGGCCATGGTCGTGGGTGCGGGCATTGCCGGGATCCAGGCGGCGCTCGACATCGCCGACGCAGGCTACAAGGTGTACCTGGTCGAGCGCGAGCCGAGCATTGGCGGCAGGATGGCACAGCTCGACAAGACGTTTCCCACCCTCGACTGTGCCACCTGAATTCTCGGCCCGAAAATGATGGATGCCGGTCGGCATCCCAACATCGAGCTGATGAGCTACGCCGAGGTGGTGGACGTCCACGGCTATGTGGGCAACTTTCAGGTGACGGTCAAGCGCAAGGCGCGCTACGTCGACGTGACCAAATGCACGGGGTGTGGCGCGTGCACAACCGCGTGTGTGTGGCAAGACCGGGTGGAGAGCGAGTACGAGGCCGGGTTGGATCTGCGCGCAGCCGCCTACATTCCCTTCGCACAAGCCGTGCCGATGAAGGCCGTCATCGATCCGAACGCCTGCCTGCAGATCACACGGGGCAAGTGCGCGCAAAAGTGCGTGCGTGTGTGCGAGGCGAACGCGATCTCGTTTGATCAAAAAGACGAGTACGTCGACGTCCATGTCGGGGCCGTGGTGCTGGCAACGGGCTTTGACATGACGGATCACCCGCAGTTGGCACGGTATGGTTACGGCCGCTACGACAATGTCATCGACGGCCTGCAGTTCGAGCGCCTGACGAGCGCCGCCGGGCCCACGGGTGGCCGCGTGGTGACACGCGACGGGCGTACACCCGAGTCGATCGCCTTCCTGCACTGCATCGCCAGCCGAGACGACCATGCACACGAGTATTGCTCGCGCATCTGCTGCATGTACGGGCTAAAACAGGCCCACCTGGCGAAGGAAAAGACGGGCGGGCACGTGTACCAGTTCTACATCGACATGCGCACCGCCGGCAAGAACTATGAAGAGTTTTACCGGCGGATGCAGCACGAGGGGATCTATCAGATCCGCGGCAAGGTCGCCGAAATCGTGCCCGATCCCGGCGGCAGTGGCAAGCTTCTGGTGCGCGGCGAGGACACGCTGCTCGACCGTTACGTCGAAGTGCCGGCCGACCTGGTGGTGCTGCTGACAGCGATCGTGCCGGCCGAGGGGTCGCGCGACGTCGGCAAGCTGTTTGGCGTCGCGACCGACAAGGATGGGTTCTTTGCCGAGGAGCACCCCAAGCTCAAGCCGGTGGATACGACGACGGCAGGCGTGTTTCTCGCCGGCTGCTGCCAGAGCCCGAAGGATATCCCCGACACGGTGTCGCAGGCGAGCGCCGCGGCAGCCAAAACGATGGTGCTGCTCAGCAAGAGAGAGATCGAGATCGACCCGGCGGTGGCGGAAGTCGACCGTGACAAGTGCTCGGGCTGCGGCGAGTGCATCCTGGTCTGCCCTTACCACGCCATAGAGCGGGTGAAGGGCAAGGCGCAGGTGAACGTGGCGCTGTGCAAGGGGTGCGGCACGTGCGTCGGGGCGTGCCTGGCCAAGGCGATCACAGCCTATCACTTTACCGACGAGATGCTGGTGGCGCAGATCGAGGGGATTTTCGAGCGGGAGCCGGAGCCGGCATGGTAGATTGGGGAAGTAGGAATTTAGGGAAGTAGGGAGTGGGCGCGGCCCAATTTCCGAATCCCTAATTCCCCAATTCCCTTTCAAGACAGGGGTTATGGAATGACAGATCGATTCGAGCCCAAGATCGTGGGATTCCTGTGTAACTGGTGCAGCTATGCAGGTGCGGACGCGGCGGGCACATCACGGATCAAGTATGCGCCCAACGTGCGTGTCGTGCGCGTGATGTGCTCCGGACGGGTATCGCCCGAGCTGGTGGTGCGCACCTTTCGCGAGGGCGCCGACGGGGTGATGGTGCTCGGTTGACACATCGGCGACTGCCACTATGTTAGTGGCAATCATCGAACCGCCAAGCGGTTCCCCATCTTGCGCAAGCTGCTGAGCTACGCCGGCATCGATCCTGCCCGCCTGCTGCTAGATTGGGTGTCGGGCTCCGAAGCCAACCGCTTCGCCGAGATTGTGCAAGAATTTACCGAAGTCGTCCGCCGCCTTGGGCCGCTGGAGACGAAAGCAGCGGCCGTGCCTGGAGTAAAGAGCGATGATCGATGACCGTCTGAATGCTGTGCGCGAGATCGTGTCCAGGCTGCTGGCAGAGGGGCAGGTCGAAGGCGTGCTCGCACTGCGCGCCGAGCCCACGCTGGGCGACTGCGCGACGACGCCCCACCTGTTCAGCCCCGGCGACGACCTGTCGGTACTCAGGCTGTGGCCCAAGTACCCATCGCCCAAGATCGTCGACCGGCTGCTGGACGCTCATCCCGATGCACGCCTCGGCCTGGTGGTGCGCGGGTGCGAGGAGCGCGGTCTGATCGAGATGGCCAAACGCAACCAGGTGGAGCTGGCGCGCCTGGAGCTAATCTACGTGGCCTGCACGGCCGACGAGCGGGACACGTGCCGCTGCGCGTGGCCATATCCCAGCCGCATCGATGCCGGTGAGAAGGTGCAAGGGACGGCCGACGCGCTGGTGGCAGAGCATAAACGGCGCTCGGCCACCGACAAGACCGAGTTCTGGCAGGAGCAGTTTGCGCGCTGCATCAAGTGTTACGCGTGCCGGACGGCGTGCCCGCAGTGCTTCTGCGAGACGTGCGTGCTGGAGGATGACCTGTGGGTCGAGACGGGCGTGCTGGCGCCGCCCTTCCCGTCCTACCACCTGATCCGCGCCTACCACACGATCAGCAAGTGTGTGGGCTGCATGGAATGCGAGCAGGCGTGCCCCGCCGACATCCCGCTGACGGTGCTCTACACGCTGCTGCGCCAGGACGCCGAAGAGCTGTTCGAGTACGTGCCGGGACGGAGCGTAGACGAGCTGCCTCCGCTCGTCGTGGAGACGATGTGGCAGGGGCACTGACCTTGATGCTGACCAAGGAGGTTAGCGGGTGGAATACAAGAACGTATTGACGACGTGTGTATACTGTGGCTGTGGGTGCGGGATGTACCTGCAGGTGCTCGACGGGAAGGTGGTGGGCACACTGCCGGCCAAGGGGCACGCCATCAGTGAGGGCAAGCTGTGCATCAAGGGCTGGAACGTGCACGATTTCGTCCACCACTCTGACAGGCTGATCACGCCTCAGATTCGCGACCAGAAAGGCGGACCCCTGCGCGAGGCGACGTGGGAGGAGGCACTCGACCTCGTGGCTCGCCGCCTGGGCGACGTCGTGGCGCAACATGGCCCCGACGCCACAGGATTTCTCGCGTCGGCCAAGTGCACAAACGAGGAGAACTATCTCCTGCAAAAGCTCGCGCGCGCTCTGGTGGGCACGAATAACGTCGACCACTGTGCCCGCCTTTGACACGCCCCCACGGTGGCCGGTCTGGTCACATCATTCGGCAGCGGGGCGATGACAAACAGCGTGCCCGAGTTTGAGGAATACACCGGCTGCTTCCTGATCATCGGCTCGAACACCACCGAGGCGCACCCGCTCGTCGCCACGAGGGTCATCCGCGCGCAAAAGCGCGGGGCCAGGATCATTGTCTTTGACCCACGTGACGTGCAGATCGCGAAAATCGCCGACCTCCACCTGTCGCACCGGCCTGGCACAGACGTGGCATGCCTGAACGGCCTGATGCACGTGATCATCGACGAGCACCTGTACGACGAGTCCTTTGTGGCAGAGCGGACGGAGGGGTTCGAAGAGCTAAAGGCGGCCGTCGCCGACTATACGCCGGAACGCGTCGAGCGCATCGCCGGCATCCGCGCGGCAGACCTCGTAGCCGCGGCGCGTTTTTACGCGACAGCCGAGCGGGCGGCGATCCTGTACGCAATGGGAATCACGCAGCATACCACCGGGGTCGACAATGTCGTGTCGTGCGCCAACCTGGCGATGCTGACGGGCAATGTCGGCAAGCCCGGCACAGGCGTCAACCCGCTGCGCGGCCAGAACAATGTGCAGGGCGCGTGCGACGTGGGCGGGCTGCCCAACGTGTACACCGGTTACCAGGCGGTAACGGTGCCAGGCGTCCAGGACAAGTTTCGCGAGGCGTGGGGACACGCGCCCGAGCTGCGCGTCGGCCTGACGGTTACCGAGATGATGGCAGCGGCGCACGCCGGCGCGCTAAAGGCGTTATTCGTGTTGGGCGAGAACCCGATGGTGTCCGACCCCGACATCCACCACGTGCGTGAGGCGCTCGAGCAGTGCGAGTTCCTGGTGGTGCAGGACATTTTTCCGACCGAGACGGTGGAGCTCGCCGATGTGGTGCTGCCGGGCACGAGCTTTGCCGAGAAGGATGGCACCTTCACAGCTACCGACCGCCGTATCCAGCGCGTGCGCAAGGCGGTGGAACCATTGGGCAACAGCCGTGCCGATTGGGAGATCCTTGCCGATCTTGGAGCACGGCTGGCCCGATCGCGCGCGATGAACCTTGATGCCCCGTTTGCCGGCTGGAGCTATGCTTCGCCGGCTGATGTGATGGACGAGATCGCGGCGCTCACCCCGATCTATGGCGGCGCGACCTACGAGCGGCTGGATCGTGATGGCTTTGTCCAATGGCCGGTGCCGAACGCGGAACACCCCGGCACACCCTACCTGCACAAGGACCGGTTCAGCCGCGGGCTGGGGCATTTTGTGCCGGTGGCGTTCAAAGAGCCGGCAGAGGCGCCTGACGAGGAGTACCCACTGCTGCTGACCACGGGGCGGATCATGTTCCACTACCACACGGGCAGCATGACCCGCCGCTCTGAAAAACTGGACAAAGAGGTGCCCGAGGGATACGTAGAAGTCAGCCCTGAGGATGCAGACAGGCTGGGCCTGGCCAAGTCGGAGCCGGTGCGGGTAGTAAGCCGGCGTGGCCAGATCGAGACGCGGGCTTGGATCACGCGCCGGGTGCCACCTGGCACGGTATTTATCCCCTTTCACTTTGCCGAAGCGGCGGCTAACGTGCTCACGAACCCCGCCCTCGACCCGATTGCCAAGATCCCGGAATTCAAGGTAGCGGCGGTGCGCATCGAAAAGGTGGCGTGACCCGCCGCGGCGGAGTGAAACAAAAACGAGAGCCGCTCCCTGGCGGGTGGCTCTCGTTTTTGTTCTGGCTTGGGAGATTAGCTAACCTCGACGACGGCATCCTCGGCACGAAGCGCGGCGGCAGCCGTTTCGGCCTGGTCCTTCGGCGCAGCTTCAAGGACCTTGACCGGGGCACTGTCGACCAGCTCCTTGGCCTCACGCAGGCCCAGGTCGGGGCGGAAGGTGCGGACGGCCTTGATGACCTGGATCTTTTTCGGGCCGACGTCCTTGAGCATGACGTCGAACTCGGTCTTTTCCTCGACTTCTTCTTCGACCGCCGCTGCGGCGCCACCGGGCATCCCCATCCCGGCCATAGCCATCGGCGCAGCCGCCGACACGCCCCACTTTTCCTGGAGCATCTTGGACAGCTCAGCAGCCTCGAGCAGCGTCAGTTGATCGAGCGATTCCACCAGCTTTTGCAACTTCTCAGACATGACTTTTCGTTCCTCCTCGAATTGGTAACTGTTTATCGAATATTTGTGTAGACCAGGGCCAACGGTTTACGCCGCGGCTTCCTGTTCCTGCCCCTGCTCGCCGCGAGCATGGAGCACCTGGACCAGCTCGCGCAACGGCGCGTTGAGCGTGCCCACCAGGCTGCCCATCGGGCCCTGAATGGCGCCGAGCAACTGCGCTCTCAGCACCTCGCGCGGCGGGAGATCCGCCAGGCTGGAGACTGCTGAAGCATCCAGGACGCTGGTGCCAATGATCGCACCCTTGATGACCAGAATATCGGTGCTGCCGGCAAACTCGCGCAGCATTTTCGCCACCGGTGGCGCATCGGCCAGACAGTAGCCCACCGCCACCGGGCCCTCCATCTGCTGCGTGGGCACCGGCAGCCCGCTCTGCTCGAGCGCGAGCTCAAACAGCGTGTTCTTGATCACCTGGAACACGCCGTCCACCTCGCGCAGGCTCCGGCGCAGGTCACTGATCTGCGCCACCGTCAGGCCGCGATAGTCGGTCAGGATGATTGCCCGACTGCGGGACATCTTGTCCTTGTAGTCGGCCAGCATCTCTACCTTTTGTTCTTTTGTGATTGCCAATCTACCTCACCTCCTTGATTCCGTCTTCCGCGCCCGAGCCCTCGCTTGCCGGCGGCTCGTCCAAATCAAAAGGGCCTTTGCGCCGCCGACGCAAAGGCCCAGATCTTGTTCCACCCTGTTAGGTGTACGGTCTCGATCGCTTTGCCTCGGCAGGCCTCTTGGTTTAAGCGCGCCGCGCGCGCACCTGCTGTCTCGGGCATACACTATTCAGTTTTTCTGTTTACGTGGCCCGTCGCCGGCGCCACGCGCGCTACAAATCGCCGCGCCTAGATCGTCTTCATGGAGGTCGCGGCCGCCGGGTCGACCCGTACGCCAGGTCCCATCGTGTGACACAAGGTCACCTTGCGGATGTATTGACCCTTGGCGGCAGGTGGGCGTGCCCTGACGATGGCTTCCATCACGGCCGCCATATTCTCCTTCAGATCCTCAGTGGCAAAGCTCGTCTTGCCGATCGGGACGTGGATATTGGCCGTCTTGTCGACACGATACTCCACACGGCCCTGGCGCGTCTCGGCGATGACACGGGTGAGGTCTTCGTCGTTGACGATGGTGCCTGCCTTGGGGCTCGGCATCAAGCCGCGCGGGCCGAGGACGCGACCCAGGCGTCCTACCTTGCGCATCATGGCCGGTGTCGCGATGACGACGTCA
>DATHUZ010000305.1:0-10881 GCA_035461725.1 Anaerolineae bacterium | reverse complement strand
TGAGGCCATCGGCCTGCTGTTGCGTCGGGCAGGCCTGATTGAGGAGATAGATTGAAGTACATATTGATGGGCGTGATTCGTTTGTACCAGCAGACCTTGTCGCGTGTCACGCCACCGTCCTGTCGTTTTGAGCCCTCGTGTTCTGCTTATGGATACGAAGCGATCCAAAAGTATGGCGCGATCAAGGGGGGCTGGCTGGCCGCCAAGCGGGTGGCGCGCTGTCACCCTTTCAACCCGGGTGGCTATGACCCCGTCCCCTGAGCCAGGGCCTGATCCAGGCGGATCTTGTTCAAGGAGGAATGTTTGATGCAACGCAGCCGAGTGTTGGGGGTGGGTCTCGTCCTGCTCCTGCTCACTCTTGTCTTGTCCGCCTGTGGCGCCGTGCCGGTCCCGCAAGACTGGCCCGGCCTGACCGTGGACGGTGATTCGGTGTACGTATCGACCGGTGTGCCTCGCCAGGTGTATATCCTGAACGCCGAGACCGGGGTACAGGAAGGCACGTTCGCGCCGCCGACCGACTCGAGTGGCATCATTTACTGGAGCCCGGTCACTCTGGGCGACGGCATCGCCTTCGTGGGCATTGCGGAAGAGCAGGCAGGCACTGCCCACCTGTACGCGTTCGATCCTGCCACCGGGCAGGAGCACTGGCGCGTGCCGGCGCGCAATTTGATCCTGGCGGCCCCCACGTACGCGGCGGACGGGTCCGAACACCCTTCGGGCATCGTCTATTTTGCCGATACGGCCGGCTGGGTGTACGCCGTCGACGTCGAGACCGGCTCTGTTCTGCCGGGCTGGCCCTTCCAGGCAGAGGAGGCCGTGTGGGCCGCACCGCTCGTGGTCGACGACATGGTGTACGTGGCTTCGATGGACCACCACGTATACGCGCTCGACACGGTGACGGGGGCCGAGATCTGGTCTACGTCTGTCGGGGGGGCAATAGCGGCGTCGCCTGTTTTTGCCGAGGCGGACCGCATCCTATACGTGGGTGCATTCGATGGCCGGGTGCACCCGCTGCGGACCGACTCGGGCGAGCTGGTCAGTGGCTTTGATTTTCGAGCCGACAACTGGATCTGGTCCGAGCCGCTGCTCGCCGACGACGTGCTGCACGTTACCTCGCTCGACGGGCGCCTCTATACGCTCGATCGCGCCACCGGCGCTGTGGTCCCGCCCTACCCTTACGACTCGGCGGAAATCACGAACGCCGCCGATTCAATCCGAGCAGCACCGGCCGATGCGGGAGACGCCGTGATCATTGCCACCGAGTCTGGCCGTGTCGCCGCCGTGTCGAATGCACAGCGCCTTTGGACCTGGCCGAGTGGGCTGCCCGAGGCACAGATCTATACCACACCTGTGGTCGCCGGTGACCTGGTGTACGTGGTGCTCATGAATGGCCAGGTGCAGGCACTGAACGTCGAGACAGGGGCGCCCGTGTGGACTTTTACCCCGCCGGAGCCTGGTTAGGGTCGCACGAGGTATAGTAAGTGCGGCTTGGGGCTTACGCGGCTTTACGTGAGGAGGTTTAGTGGGGATTACCGATATCTGGACCGTAATCATTCTACGGCCCATGCTGAACGCTCTGCTCTGGCTCTACCAGGTGCTGGGCGGCCAGTTCTGGCTGGCGATCATTATCTTTACCGTCATTGTGCGCACGCTGATGACTCCCTTTATGCTGCCCCAGCAGCGATCGGCCAAGCGCATGCAAGAGCTCCAGCCGCGGCTCCAGGAGTTGCAGAAAAAGTATGCCAACGACCGCGAGAAGCTGGCCCAGGAGCAGATGAGGCTCTACAAGGAGGTGGGTTTTAACCCACTCGGCGGCTGCCTGCCCATGCTGCTCCAGTTTCCGATCTGGATCGGCCTCTACCAGTCGATTATCCAGGCCCTGGGGCACCAGCCGCTCCAGCTTCTCAACCTGTCTCAGAACATATACGCTTTCATGAGTGGAATTTGGACGGCTATTCCACTCAATCGCTACTTTCTGGGCATGGATCTGAGCTTGACGCCGCAGCAGGTGGGCGGCCTTGCCTTTGCCCTGCCGGTGCTCGTGGCGTTCACCTCGTGGCTGCAAGCGAGGATGACGACAAGCACGACCCCGGGCGGCGGCGAGGGCCAGGCAGCCTCGATGAACCAGAGCATGACGCTGATGATGCCTCTCATGTTTGGCTTCTTCAGCCTCAACTTTTCCAATGGCCTCTCCTTCTACTTTGTCGTGTCGAACATCATCGGCATCATTACCCAGGGATTCATCTCCGGGTGGGAGGGCCTCCTGTTCTGGCGGAACCTCAGCCTGTCGAGCATTCTCGGAGGAGGACGGGCAAACAAGACACCCTCCAGAAGCACGGCAGCCCAGGCAGAAGTGAGCGCCGACGGAAGCGGGAAGGGATCGACAAGTGAACGAAAGAAACGAAAGAAGAAACGTCGTCGCAAGCGGTAAAACGGTCGAAGATGCGATCACGAATGGCTTGCGCATGCTCGGCGTGCGCCGCGACCAGGTAGACGTCGACGTAATCACGGAGGGCAGCCGGGGCGTGCTCGGCTTTGGTGCCGAAAATGCCCAGGTGCGCCTGACCGTCAAGGCGCCACCAGCCGCGCCTGTTCGGGCTCGCGCTGAGGAACCGGCCCGGCCGGCGCCCGCGCCTGCCCCGCCGGCCCCGGCGGCCCCTGCGCCGGCAGCCGCGCCGGCAGCCGCACCCGCGGCCCCGCCCACACAGGCTCCCGCACCGGCGGCACCCGAGACAGCCGAAGCGCTTGAGGCCAGGGAGGTGGGCCGGGAACTGCTGTCCGACATGCTGCGATTGATGGGGATCCAGGCTATGGTGGAGGTGCAGTCGGGGGACGAGCTGGCCGATGAGGAGCAGGAGCCGCCGATCGTATTGAACATCACCGGCGAAGACCTGGGGATCCTCATCGGGCGGCGTGGCGAAACGCTGCGCGCCCTGCAGTACCTGCTGCGGCTGATGGCCAGTCACCGTTTGAAACAGTGGACCAACCTGGTGGTTGACGTGGAGAATTATCTCGTGCGCCGCCGCCGCTCGCTCCAAACACTGGCAGAGCGGGTGGCCGAACAGGCGGTGCGTACAGGCCGGACACAGGCGATGGAGCCGATGCCGGCCTACGAGCGACGGCTGGTACACATTGCCTTGCGCAGTCACCCCCGTGTCAAAACTCAGAGCGTGGGCGAGGGCGAGAAGCGCAAAGTGACCGTCGTCCCGAAAAAGTAGACCAGCGTACCCGCCGACTCGACCACAACCCCGCTCTCCGCAGCGGGGTTGTTGGTAAGGCCGGGGGGACACGAAGGAAAATGCCTTGACGCGCAGCCGAATTGTTCTCATCCTATGGGTCGTCGTCGGCATGATTGCCGTCGGCACCGGCCGGGAGCTGATCTATAACCTTTGGTATCTGATCACGGCCCTGCTGGTGCTGTCGTTCATATGGGCGTGGAGCGGTACCAGCCGGCTGGTGGTCGAGCGGAACGTGCGCACGACGCGATCTCAGGTCGGCAAGCTGGCCGAGGAGCGCCTGGTGATCAGGAACCAGAGCCTCCTGCCCAAGCTCTGGATCGAGGTCCGCGACGACTCGACGCTGCCTGGCCATCGCGTCAGCCGCGTGATCAGCCCCCTGGGCAGCCGGAAAAGCTTTGCCTGGACGGTGCAAACACGCTGTGTGGCGCGCGGACGATACCGCCTTGGCCCGCTCACGTTGTCGAGCGGCGATCCGTTTGGCCTGTTCCGCACGACGCGCGAGTTGGAGGATCCGCGTGCCACCACGCTTATCGTTTACCCACCCACGGTGGAGCTGCCCGGCTTTGCGCCGATGCTCGGCGTGTTGCCCGGTGGTGAGACGATGCGCCGCCGGACGCCCTACGTGACGACCAACGTATCGGGGGTGCGTGACTATGCTCCTGGCGACAGCTTTAACCGCATTCACTGGCCCTCCACGGCCCGCACCGGGCGGCTCATCTCCAAAGAGTTCGAGCTCGATCCGACCGCCGACGTGTGGCTTTTTCTCGACCTGGAGCACGCGGCGCAGTCCGAGCTCCCCTGGGCGGGCCGCCCTGCCTGGAACGAGCCGCGCCTGCCGTGGGAAAAGGCTGCCGAGTTCAGCTTGCCGCCCTCGACGATCGAGTATGGCGTGGCCATCGCCGCGTCGCTCGCCAAGCACCTGGTGGAGCAGGACCGTGGTGTGGGGCTGATCTCCTACAGCAAACAGCGCCACGTGTTGCCTGCCGACAGGGGCGAGCGGCAGCTCAGCAAAATCCTGGAGACGCTGGCCGTGATCACGGCGGAAGGGCGGATCCCCATCGCCGAGATCCTGGCGGCGGAGGGCGCGCACCTCAGGCGGAACACGACGGCGATCGTGATCACGCCGACAGAGCAGGATTCCTGGGTGGCGGCGTCGCGTGACCTGAGCCGGCGTGGCAGCAGCGTCATCGCCGTGCTGCTCGAGACACACAGCTTTGGCAACCCCCGCAGCAACGAGGACCTGGTCGCCCAACTGTCGGCGAGCGGCATTCTTACCTACCTCGTGCGCGAAGGCGACGACATTGCCACAGCCCTGGTCACTCCACGCGCCTACGGACTGTCCGTGGCACGTCGAGCCTATCTGGGAGGGTGACATGCTTCACGGCGAGCTCGTGGTACTGCGTGCGATCGAGCGCGACGATCTACCCAACTATGTCCGCTGGCTGAACGATGAACGGGTGCTCCGCTACTTTGGCTTCTACCGCCCCATGCCTCTCGCGCAGGAGGAGCGCTGGTACGAGAATATGCTGGGCAACGCCGCAGCCTGCAATTTCGCGATCGAGTACGAGGGCCGGCACGTTGGTGGTGCGGGGTTGGAGCACATCGATAGCAAGAATGCAAGCGCCGAGGTTGGCCTGTTCATCGGCGAGCCCGAGCTGTGGGACAAGGGGCTGGGGGGCGACGTGCTGCGCACGCTGGTGCGCTATGGCTTTGAGCAGTTGAACCTGAACCGCATCTACCTGCGCGTGTTTGCCGACAACGAGCGCGCCGTGCACCTCTACGAAAAGGTCCGCTTTCAGCACGAAGGGCGCTGGCGCGAGCACGAGTTTCGCCACGGCCGTTACCACGACATGCTCTGGATGGCTATCCTGCGCCGGGAGTGGGTGGGCTGACGCGTATGTTCAGCCTGGACGATACCATTGTCGCCATCTCCACACCTGTGGGCGAGGGTGGGATAGGCATCGTGCGCCTCACGGGCCCTGACGCAAAGCAGGCGCTGTGCCGCCTGTTCGTACCGGCCGGCGAGGAGCGGCCCGGCACCTGCGAGTTTGCGCCGCGCACTCTGCGCTATGGTCACGTGGTCGAGCCGGCGACGGGCGAGCGGGTGGACGAGGTGCTGGCGACCTGGATGCCCGCGCCGCACACCTACACCCGCCAGGACGTGGTCGAGATCAATGCCCACGGCGGGATCGTGCCCCTGCGCCGCATCCTGGCTCTTTGTCTACGCCTCGGCGCGCGGCTGGCAGAGCCGGGCGAGTTCACAGCGCGCGCGTTTCTGAACGGCCGTCTCGACCTGGCACAGGCCGAGGCCGTGCTCGACGTGGTGCGCGCGAAAACAGAGGTAGGCCTGCGGGCGGCAGTGGATCAGCTCGGCGGGCACCTGTCGCGCCGGATCGCTGCGGTCCGCACCACGCTGCTCGAGGTGCTCGCCTACCTTGAAGCCACCATCGACTTTGTGGAGGACGAGATCCCAGCGCAAGAGATCGAGCCGGATCTCGTTCAGGCGGCGGCCGCGCTGCGTGATCTGCTCGCAGAGGCCGACCGGGGGATCATCTACCGCCACGGTGTGCGCACCGCCATCGTCGGGCGCCCCAACGTCGGCAAATCGAGCCTGCTCAACCGCCTGCTGCGTGCCAACCGCGCCATCGTCACCGACGTGCCGGGCACCACGCGCGACACGCTGGAAGAGACGCTGAATCTCCACGGCGTGCCCATCGTGCTGGTCGACACGGCGGGCATCACCGACAGGGCGGCGGGTGTGGTGGAGCGGCTGGGCATCGAGCGCAGCCGCGCTGCCCTGGCCGAGGCCGACCTCGCGCTCCTGGTGGTAGAGGCCGGCAGCCAGCCGACAGAAGCGGACCGGGCGATCGCCGGCCTGGTGGGCGACAAGCCGGCAATCCTGGTCTTGAACAAGATCGACCTGAACGGTGGGGTCGACCCGGGTGCGGCCGGCGTGCTCGACGCGCCGAGTGTCGCGCTCTCGGCGCTCACAGGCGAGGGGTTGGCGGACCTCGAAAGGTCGATTGTAGAGCTTGTCTTTGCCGGGCAGGTGACGGCGGGGGAGACGCCGGCTGTGACGAACCCGCGCCATAAAGAAGCGCTGAATCGCGCCCTCCAAGCTGTAGAGGAGGCATTGGCTGCCCATCGTGGCGACCAACTGCCCGACCTGGTGGCGATCGACCTGTCGGCAGCGGTGCAGATTCTGGGCGAGATCACGGGCCAGACCGCCAGCGACGAGCTGGTGGACCTGATCTTTGCCAGGTTTTGTGTGGGAAAATGAGCAGAAACAGGAAAAGCAGCAGGCGATCGCGCCAGCTCTCGCAGCGTGTTACATTGGTAGGTTTGCTGGCCATCGTGAGTATGTTGACCGGCGTGCTGACCGCATGTGGAGGGCAGCCGGCTGTCGACGCGTCGGGCGCGGCGACCGCCTCGGCCACTACAGGTCCTCTGACCGGCACCCTGCGCGCCACAGACACGCCGGCGGTGTCCCCGGAACCACTGCCGACTGTTCGTGCTGTCGGGCTGAGCACACGCCCGCCGGCCACCAGCTCGCCGGCAGCGCTGCCTGTCACCCCGTCGGCCACTCCCACGCGGCCGCCAACGCGCACGTCAGCGCCCACGCCGAGCAGGACGATAACTGCCTCGCCAGCGCCCACCAGGGTGCCTGCCACGGCCACGTACACGCCGACGCCGACGGCCACGGGCCCGACGCCGACCCCGTCACAAACCGTGACGCCGACGGCGACAGTCTCGGCCACGCTCACGCCCACCCTGACGCCCACGCCGATCTATAGCCCCACCCCGATGCCGACGGTGGCGGCAGCGGAAGACGTGGTTCACTTTTTGCTCATCGGCCTCGACTCCCGGCACAACCTGGGCGGCCAGAATACCGACGTGATCATTGTGGCCGTGGTCGACCGTGATACCAAGCAGGTGTCGCTCCTCTCCATCCCGCGCGATCTGTGGGTCTACATCCCCACCCAGGGCTGGAACCGGATCAACATGGCGCACAAGCTCGGGCACCGCACCGGCTATCCGGGTGGAGGGCCCGGCCTGCTCTCGGACACGATCACGGCCAACTTTGGGATTCCGATCGACCACTGGGCGCGCGTCGATTTTGAAGGGTTCGCACGGGTCGTCGACGAGCTGGGCGGCGTCGACATGGTCGTCGCCTGCCCGGTGAACCTGACGTACGTGCGGCCTGACTCGGAAGAAGAAGAGCAGATCGTCGAGCCGGGGCTCTACCACCTCGACGGCAAGACGGCCCTGCGCTACGTGCGCACGCGCCGTGACGGCAGCGACTTTGACCGCGCCCGCCGCCAGCAGCAGTTTCTGAAGGCTGTGTGGCAGCAGATGAAAAAGCCCGGCTTGCTGACCAGGATTCCGGGCCTCTGGAGCGCGCTCAGCGACAGCTTTGATACCGACGTGAACCTGGGCGACGCCCTGTCGCTCGCCCCTCTCGCGCTGGACATCAAGCCGCAGCGCATCCGCAGCCGCTACATTGGCCCCAACCACGTGATAGACTGGACGAACGCCGATGGCTGGCAGGTGCTGCTGCCGAGATACGACAAGATCCAGGAGCTGGTGGCGACCCTCTATTCCCCACCGGCGAGTAGTGGGGACAGCGTGGCGAACGAAGAGGCGCGCGTGGCGATCTATAATGGGACATGGCACCCACAGCTCGCCCTCGTGGCAGCCGACCAGGTGCGCTGGGGAGGGGTGGACGTGGTCGAGACCGGACCGGCCGAGACTCCGGGACAGCAACAGACCCGGATATTTGTGCACAGCGACAAGCCGAGGACGGTAGATCTGCTGGCCAAGGAGCTGGGCGTGCGGCCCGAGAATGTGATCCAGGAGCCGGACCCCGGCGCCGAGTTTGACGTCGTGGTCATCCTGGGCGCGGACTATGACCCGTGTCGTTGAGGATAAGGCGTCGCTTGAGCGGCAAGAAAGGAGTATCAACGTGGCTCAAAAACCGTACACCCTGGAAGCGGGGGAAAAAGCAACCCAGGTCATGATCGGCACGTCGGACATGCTGATCTGGGGTGATCTGGTCACCAAGGAACAGGTGCAGATGTCGGCCTTTCTCAACACCCTGGCGGAGGACTTTGTGCCTGTGCACGCCGCCAGGCTCCTGTTTCTCACGCCGCGCCAGCAGATGGCCCCCATCGAGCGCCCCGTGCTCTATATCAAGCAGGAAGAGATCCTTCTCTTTTTCTCCATGGCCGGCGGAGACACGGTGCCGGGCGAGACAGAAGTGCGCCGTTACGAGCCAGTCGAGATCGCGGTTGGCTCTTTCCTGGTAGAAGCGACGATCTTGAAGTCGCCAATTGCCGCCATGCTGAACCTGCTGTTGGTGTCGAAAGATGCCTACATGCCCTTTTACCGTGCGACGATCCGGCACATGGCCAATCCATGGCTCGGGGCCCTGAGCAGCGATGTGGTGCAGGTACGGCGCGACCGGATGACTCTGATCACGCCATAGGAGATCGAGATGGCCGAATCGTGGCCCGACGACGTACTGGCCAACCTGGTGGCGGCACACCTACCGGTCGATCCCGACCGGCTCGTCTTTGATCCCATCCGCACCGGCAAGCACAACCGCTCGTACTATGTCGGAGGCGCGGGACAGGAGCTCGTGCTGCGCATCAGCCCGCCCGATCGGGTCGCCGACGCGGCGGGCGGTGGATTCCTATTCTACGAGCAGCGGATGATGGCCCAGGAGCCGGGCCTGCACGCCCTGCTGCGGGCGGAAACGACGATCCCTGTCGCCCAGATCCTGGCCTACGATGACAGCCGCCAGCTCGTCGACCACGACTATATGATCATGGAGCGCCTGCCCGGCAGGCCGCTCTCGGAGCTGAGGCTCGGCGCCTCGCAGCTCGATGCCGTGTTCGAGCAGGTGGGCGCTTATCTGGCGCAGATGCACGCCCTGGTCGCCGACCGCTACGGCTACCTGCCACCGCTGCCGGCGCCGGGGAACGAGGAGGCGCCGCGGGGGTACGAACCGATGGTGCCGCAGCCGTCGTGGGTGCGCGCGTTCGAGATCATGTGGAACAGGCTGCTCGACGACGTCGTGGCCTGCGGTGGCTACACTTCCGAAGAAGCTGCGGCCTTTCGCCGGCTGTTCGACGTCTACCGCCCCCACTTTGACAGGCCGGTGCCGGCGTCACTGCTCCACATGGACGTGTGGGGCCAGAACATCCTGGTCGACGAGAAGGGCATGGTGACCGGCCTCGTCGATCTCGACCGTGCGCTGTGGGGAGACCCCGAGATCGAATACGCGGTGCTCGACTACACGGGCATCTCGGAGCCCGGTTTCTGGCGCGGCTACCGCCGGGTGCGCGACACCTCCTTTCCGGCCCAGGTGCGTGCCCGCTTTTACACCCTCTACGAAGTCCAGAAATATATCCCCATTCGCATCTGGCGGCGCGACGATCCCCGGGCCGCTCTCGATTACAAGCGCCAGTCTTTCGCCCTGGCGCGCCCCTTGATCCAGGCGCTGGGCGAATCGTAAAATCAGAGGTTAACGACTGTGGCCAAATACTATGTTGAATCGCTTGGCTGCCCCAAGAACCTCGTCGACGCGCACGGCATGGTGCGCCTGCTCTCCCACCTGGGGCACGAAGCAGTGGATGACCCGAATCAAGCCGACGTGCTGCTCGTCAACACGTGTGGGTTCGTAGAGGATGCCAGGCAGGAGTCGATCGCGGAGCTGCAGGAACTGGCCGGCGGCAAGCGGCGCGGGCAGGTGCTCGTCGCTGCCGGCTGCCTGGCCCAACTGTGGGGCGAGTCGCTGCGCGACGAGGTACCGGCCGTCGACGCCCTGATCGGCACGCGGCGCTGGACCGAGATCGGCGCCCTGATGGAAGCTGTCGAGCGCGGTGAGCGACCCGTGCTGCTGGGCGACTCGCTGCGCACGGCACAGGCGATTGGGCCGGCCGGAGCCAGGCAGGGGGCGAGCGCATATCTAAAGATCGCGGAGGGGTGCAGCGCGCCATGCGCCTTTTGCGCCATTCCCACCATCAAGGGGCCGGCGGCGAGCCGTCCGGCGCAAGAGATTGTCGACGACGCGGTGGAGCTGGTGCGGGAAGGGGCGCAAGAGATCATTCTGATCGCCCAGGACACCACCGCTTACGGACGCGACAGGGGCGAGCGAGACGCTCTGCCGGACCTCGTCACGGGCATCCTCCGCGCCGCACCGCAAGAGCTGCGCTGGCTGCGGATCATGTACGCCTACCCGGGCCACGTCAGCCCGCGCCTGATCGAGGTGATGGCCACAGACGAGCGTGTGTGCCACTACCTGGACCTGCCGCTGCAGCACGCCCACCCCGACACCCTGCGCCGCATGCGCCGCCCGGCGAACGTGGACCAGGCACGGCAACTGATCGCGGACCTGCGCAGTGCCATGCCCGACATCGCACTGCGCACTTCGTTCATCGTTGGCTACCCCGGCGAGACGCGTGCCGAGTTTGAAGCACTGCTCGACTTGGTACAGGAGGTGCGGTTCGACAGGGTGGGAGTGTTTCTCTACTCGCCCGAGAAGGGTACACCGGCCGCCGACTTGGCCGATCGGGTTCCGCACCGCGTCCAGAAGAAACGGTACGAGCGCCTGATGGCGCTTCAGCAAGAGATCTCGATC
>DATHUZ010000304.1:0-9208 GCA_035461725.1 Anaerolineae bacterium | reverse complement strand
AGCGCCGCCGCCGCGACACCTTCTCGAACCCATACTTCTCGTACAGTGCCTGCGCCTTCAGGTTGGATACCCGCACCTCCAGCGTCGCCCGCTGCACATCCAGATCGCGGGCGCTGTCCAGCAGCGACAGGAGCAGCAGCTCGCCCAGTCCCCCGCCCTGGTCCGCCGGCCGCACGCCGATCGTGGCAATGTGCGCCTCGTCGACCAGGAGCCAGAAGCCACCATAGCCGAGGATGGGTGGGCGCGGACGCCATGGGCGGAGCCCAAGTGCCGGTCCCAGCCGGCGCCGGACGACGAGCATCGTGCTGTTTGGATTCGAGGTCAGCTCGAATCGATAGGCGCGCGCCGACCAGGGTGCGGCAAAGATCGCCTCCTCGATCTCGATGATTTGATCGATGTCCGATAGGGCCATCGGCTCGACGACGTAAGGCAGATCTGGCATCTATCCGGGCTGCTTGAGGTAGATTGGCGACAATGTGGCAGGATCGTCGGCACTGCCCTGCTTCAGGCGCGCCCAGCCGAGCTCGGCCAGGAAGGCGGCGCGGCGCAGCGAGCCTGCGGGGCTGGCCACAACGGCTTCGTCACCCGCCAGGGCCACAATGCGCTTCGCCTCGGCCGTGTCGATCTCGCCGCAGTAAAGGGTGGGGCCTTCCATCTCGTCGCATACCTTTTCGAGTGGCTCAATGCGCACAGCACTCCTGCGGCGCCAGCGACCCCGGTAACGAAAATAGTGGCCAAAGGCGAATCGCCCGCGCCCGGCGCGCAGCAGCGCGCAGATGGGCAGGCGCTGCTCCTTGTGTGGCTCGGCCACCACGTCGAGCGTGGGCACGCCGACCAACGGCAGGTCGAGCGCCATACTCAGCCCCTTCATCACGCTCAAGGCAATGCGCACCCCGGTAAAGGAGCCGGGGCCAAGGCTCACAACCAGGCCGGTCAGATCTCCCGGCATCACCTGTTGTTGCTCCATCAAGCGTACAAGGCGCGGCATCATCTCCACGGTGTGGTTCTCGGCCGACTGCCACATCTCCTCGCCCACCACCCAGCCCTGCGCCTCGTCGTACAACGCAATGCCCGCCATCTGCGTGGCAGTGTCGACGGCTAACAGCATCCTTCGACCCTCTCTCTCACACCCCAAAAGCGTTTTCGCGGAACCGCTGCAGCAGCTCGCGATAACGATCGCCGTGCGCCTTTATCAGGATGCCTCGCTTGCTGTCGTCCAGGTGGCGCAGCTCGATCCAGAGGCACTCGTCCGGCAGCAGGTCGCGTATACGGTCGGCCCACTCGACCACGACCACGCCGTGGCCGCCTATATATTCATCGAGGCCCATCGCCAGCGCCTCGTCGACAGGCGTGTCGAGGCGGTAGAGGTCGACATGGTAGAAAGCCGGCGCCGGACGTGGAGGGCGGTACTCGGCGATCAGCGTATAGGTGGGACTCGTAATCGGCTCTGTTACCCCCAGGCCGCGGCCAATGCCCTGCACCAACCGGGTCTTGCCGGTGCCCAGGTCGCCCTGCAGGCACACGACGTCGCCGGGTTGCAACAGCAGGCCGAGTCGCGCACCAAAGCGGCGCGTCTGCGCCGGACTGTGGCTGATCAGGTCGAGTGTGTCGCGGTCGAGCACGGGCATTCCGTCTATCATCCTCCAACGAACAGGCCCTCATTGTACCAGAGATGTCGTGGTTGGTCAAAGCTCGACCTTATTGGATGATGATATCGAGGTTCGCCGCCAGTGAGCTGCGCGCCGTCAGGTCACGCAGCAGTGCATCGTCGTGGATGCTGTGGTTCGCCACGTACGTCGCCGAATCGCCGATCACCATGCCGAGCATACTTTGGAACTGGGGATGAGAGACCCGCGACCGGAAATCGTTGCCGGTCAGCGAGTGGTGAACACACGCCATCCAATTGTCCCCACCCTCGATCACGTTGTCGCTCGTCGCGCACCGCTTAAAGAAGGCGGTCGCAACCCCCTGCCCGCTGTCCAGCGCCTGCACGAGCGCCTCGAACACGTGCCGGGCCACGGCGACGCGGGTCACCTGGTTGCCGCGCAGTTGCAACGAACCCAGCCACCCACTTTCGCGCAGCGACAGCTCCCCATTGCGCAAGCGCGCCTTCAACAGCTCCTGCCTGTCGATGTTGAACAGGTCGCGGACCATCTGGGCCGAGCCCGGCATGCCGTACAGGCTGAGGATGCCCGCGATTTCGTTGTTTTCGAGCGTCATCACGTCATCCGAGTCGATGGTGATCAGCGGCAGATCCTTCAGCTCACCCAGGTCGAGCCGCGAGCCGAGGACGAGCGCCACGCCCGGGCGCGACTTGATCGCAGCCCGCCGTATGTCCAGCAGCGTGTCGTGCATGTCCTCGAGCGCCGGCTGTTCAACACCCAGCTCAAAGACCAGCTTGCTATAGTTGAGGGTCTCGTCCTCGGTGAGCTCACCCCGGAACGAGTCCAGAGCGTCGTTGATCGTCCGCTGCATCGCCCTGCGCTCGTCCTGGTTCAGCGCCGACAACCGGCCCGCCGCGTCGAGCGCGCGCGCCCTGAACTCGGCAGCACCGCACTCACCCGGATCGAGTGGGCGAAACAGCGCGGCCAAAAAGTCAATGTTCGCCTTGGCGAAAACCTCCCGCGGCCGCTCCAGGCTCTGCGGCCGTGCTGCTTCGACGACGTTATCCTCGATCCAGACCCGGTCCGCGTTCGTGATCGAGAGCAGGGCACCGTTCGCCTCCTCGTCGTCCAAGGCGGTGAGACCGGACACGTGGCACCCCGAGATCCTGACCTCACTGCACCGGTCAAAGTGCAGGGCCGCCGGGTCACCCTCTGCCACAAAGCACGCTTCGATCGCCATGTCGCGCAGGGTCACCGCCTGCAGCCCGACAAACACCGCCGGCTTGTTAAGGAACAGGCGACTGCCGTGCCCGCACCCCGTGATCTTGAGGTGGAGCTCCTGTTCTTTGGGAGGCACCTGGATGTCGAGGCCGTCGACGCGGTGCCCACCCGCCAGCAGGCAGATGCACAGGTCGCGCTGCCCCTGCCCCCGCAGGGTGTTGATCGCCTCTTCCAGGCTCTTGAACTGGCCCCCCTCGCCGACGGTGACGCTACATCCGCCCCCGGGCTGGATCTGGCACAGCCTGTCGATCGCTTCCTTCACGGTCGTCACGCCGCTCAGGTTGCCGCATTCGGCCGGATCGTAAGCCACCTGGCCGGCCACACTGAGGTTGGCATTGAAACGGATCGGGGTGAGGAGCGGGTTACCGGCACCGTCCACCAGCGGTTTGCCGTCGATCTCGAGGAGTGTCGCCTCCACCTGCTGGCTGAGCGTCGCCGTGTCCGGCCGCCAGCAGCAGCCGGCAACGCCGTCGGGCCCCGTTTCTACCACGACGGGACTGGTGCCGCCACTCGTCAGGTTCGAGCACGGGCCACTCGCCTCGGCGAGCACCCCACTGCCGCCAGATACCTGAAACTGCACGCGCGCGCCTGCCACCGGCTGCTGCCCGTTGACCACGCCCACCTGCAGTGGCGCGGGCACGGGCTGTCCCGGCATCGTCTCCTGCCCGTCGCCGCCCACGTGGAAGAAACGCACCATCCCGGTCAGTGGGGGGAAGAGGTTGCGGCAGTCGTGGATCAACTGCCACACCTCGCCCTGCAAGTCGAGCACGGCCAGCCGGCAGTAGTGGTGCTCTACCCCCTGAGCCGGCTGCGGCAGCGGATCTCCCGCACCGTCCGCCGGCCACTCGACGTCCCTCGTCGCCGTCCGCGCCGGGATCAGCCAGTAGTCCCCGGTGCGGTACGTGCCTGCATCCAGCGCCACCTCGACGCCGTTTTCCAGCGCGATCCAATTGTCGGCCAGCGTCAGGTCGACCGTGATCTCGCCTGTGCTGCCCACGTCCCAGCGGCGCACCTTCGAATTCACCGTCAAGTCGGCCAGGTCGACCGTTGACAGCCCCGGATCGATCGTCAGCACGTCGCCTTCCACGTTGACCACTCTCACGAGCAGCCCTGGCTCGCCGCGCAGCTCGTGCCTGTCGTCCGTCAGCTCCACCCAGTCGTCGGTGGCCAACCCCAGGACGGCATCACGGCCCGTGCCGCTCAGCGTCAGCTTGTTCGGATCGAGGTTGTCCTGACCCGTCCAGGCAAACACCACCGAGCCATTCTCCCGCGACCACTTGATCGTGATCTCGTCGCCCGACACGACGCGGTGCACCTCGACACGGTACAACTGGTTTTCGAGCCCGCGGTAGCCCGCCTGCTCGGGCACCACGCACGGGTCCGTCTCTGTCTCGCCTGGCTCGGCGCGCGCCCTGAGCTGCCCGCTGCTCGGCGCCGTCAACTCGTCCCACAGCGCCAGCTCTGTCGCACAGTCGGGTGCCGTGCCGTCGTCCGTATCCGCGCGCATCAGCCGCACCTGCCACACGACCTGCGTGCGCGTCGTCGTGTCGGGTCCGCCCAGCGCCACCTCGCGGATGTGCGGCGCTTCCAGCGCGGTCACGTGCCGCTCCCACACGTCGAGAAACGCCAGGTAGCTGCCATCCGTCAGCGTCTCCCCTGCCGGCACGAGCACGTCCTCCATCACATTGTCAGGGGGATACGGCAGATCGGGCTGCTCGGTGATCGGCACTTCCTCCTCGTTCTCCACGAGCAGGCCGTCCACGTAATAGCGGCCCCGCGTGATGCGCAGCTCGGCACCTGACGCGTCGATGCGAAAGCCTGCCAGGTCGTTGCCGCCGGCGTCCTGTCCCTGTGGCCCGCCACACGCACCGATGACGTCCCGGCGCGTGGTACGGTCGAGGTGGGCCAGGATGTCCACCTCCTCGTTCCAGTCGGCATCCACCTGCACGCGCCCCTGTTGTGACCGTACACTGCTGTAATGATTTCCTGGTTTGAACGTATAACGGGTAAAATCACCCTTCATGCTCTACTCCTTTGGCTTTACGTGACGAAAAAGATGCCCGCCTGCAGTCCGAGACGCAGATACTCTGCCAGGCTGGCGTGCAGGTTTGCTTCACGCTGCGGTTGTTTCAAATGCTCAAAGGCGCCCATTTCCGCGCCGTCCTCCGCGCCGGTGCGTATCTCCTCCGCACAGGTCTGGGTGAGCTGCGCGTAGGCCGGCTCGCCGTACACCACCGACGTAAACGCCGGCGTCACGCGCGCCGAAACCGCGTCCCTCTCGGCGGCCGGCAACTCGTCTGCCGTCTCTTTTCCAATCTCCCGGGCATAGTCGATCAGTGCCAGGTCGGGCTGGCAGCGAAAGCGGCGTGGAACGCGCGAGCCGGCCGGCAGGAAACAGAATCGGGTGCACCCTACCTGGCGCCTTTCGGCCACCGCCGGCCCGGTAAAGATCGTCTCCGACGCGACGTCGAACTCGCGCACGTACACGGCGCCAAATAGGGTCACCCGCTCCAACGTCGTCCTGGGGCCGGGTCGCTGCCCGAGCGCGTCGCCTGCCAGGGCAGGCCGGCCGGCGTACAGCCCCAGCTCCAGCAGCGTCGTGCGGTCGTCGTTCGTGGCGGTGAACAGCACCGCCGTGCCGGCCGCCCCCGGCAGCACCACCAGCCGGTCTTCCAGCGTGGCCACGATCGTATTTTGAAACGCGGAATGGCTGTCTGCCGTCCGGATGGCATTGTGCAGCCGGTTCCGCGCCTGCGCGACCGTCTCTGGCACCGGCGTCAGGCTGATCGGGTGTGGCCCTTCATCGCCGATAGCCACGTTCAGGGCGGGAGTCGCCGCCGTCAGTGCCGGAAACGGATCCAGCGGCGGCGTCACCAGCGCTTGCACCTGCCGCTCCGTGCCATCCACCAGCCGCAGCTCGACCGCCGTCGGGTCGCCGTCCGCCTCTGCCACCGACACGGGCTCGCGCGTGCCGGGCAGCACGATCAACCGGTTGCTCGCGCTGGTCACCTCCGCCCTCGTGAACGCCACGCTGCCGTGAGCCGCGCGGATCGCCGCCTCCAGCTCCACCCGCGCCTCGGCCAGCGTCGTCGGCGTTACGGCCAGCGTCGCCACAAACGGACCTTCGTCCCCGATCTGCACGCTCACCGCCGGCGAAGGCGCGCTGAGCGTGGGAAAGGTCGCCAGGCTGCCCGACACAAGCGCCGGGACGTACTCCGCCGGCCCTCCCGCCAGCGGCGAATGGACAATGCTGTCTTGCACGACCAACTCGGTGATCGTGTCCGGCAATTGTAGCGGCCCCGTGATGCTGTGCCGGATCGCCACCCTCAGGTCGGCGTTCGGCAATTCCGCGACCAGGCTCGGCAGGCCGGGCCGGCGTGGCTCTCCCGCCGCATCGAGCCCGCGCCCCGGCACCAGCGTCACGTGCTCCAGCGTGAGCCGCTCCACGCTGTCCGCCTCGATCCGCACGCCGCCCTCGATCCAGAGGCCGTTGAGCACCAGGGCCGCCTCTGCGCCGTCGCCACCGGTCACCAGCAGCTCGCCCAGCTCGGCCGTGCCGTCGAGCACGCGCACTGTTGGCCGCTCCTCGCCGGCTGCCTGGATCGTCAGGCTGCGCCCACTCGCCATCGGGATCGACAGCGCTTCCTGGTATGTCCCGCTGTCGGTCACGATGATGATCGCCTCTAGCTCGTCGCCCATGGCCCACTCGGCCACCGCGCCGGCCAACGTCGTGTGATCTGCCTCCGGGTCGTGCTGCGCCACCGTCCGCGTCCACGTTTCGACGCTCGCCGCCACCGCCAGGCTTTCTGCGCGGCTGTACGGCCCCCCTCCGAGGTCACTGCTGAATCCGTAGGCGTAGCTCACCGCCACCCGCTCGGGCACCACTCCTTCCGGGAACGCCAGCCGCCCCAGCGCCGGGTCGACGCCCACCTGGATCGGCAGCGCCTCGCTGACGGGTACCGGTGGCTCCACCGACCGGTCGAATCGCGTGCGCGACGTGTAGGTCTTGCTCGCCGGCGGCCGCCGCCAGTCCGGCGCCCCCTCTACGCCCGAGAGGTCGCAGATCAGGATCTCTTCGGCCGGGATCTCGACCAGCTCGCCCCCTGGGTGCGCGACAAAGATCTGAAACGCGGGGTTGCCCGGACTCAGAAACAAGCTCTGGGCGCCGGCCACAGGGTCGTCTACCATCCCCTGCCGCAGCGCTTCCAGGTCGTCGTACAGCGCGCGCCGCCGCAGCCGGCCCGGCACGTTGACCTCTTCCGCCAGGTGGGTGATCTCGGTCTCGGTCCGCGGCCTGTTGAACAGCGGCACGTCGTTTCCCAGCGGGCTGAACCGGTAGCGCCCGTCGCCCACACCGGCGGATGGATCGGCCACCGGCCGCGGGGTCCCCTGCACCACGTAATAGGGCTGCAACCGCCACAGGTAGAGCCCAACCTTCGGGATATTGTACTTGCCGCGCCCGGCCCGGGTGCGCTGATCGCCGCCCGGCGCGGGGCTGCGGACCTCGGCCACGTGCGCTGCCGTCTCGAATGGCCCGCCCAGCAGCTCGAGCGCGTTCCCCTGGCGCAGGTCCACCGTCGCGCGGTTGTGGGGTCGCACGTGGTTGGCGTGCTGCTGCGTCACCAGCCGCTCAAAGAACTCTACCGCACGGGCGGGCCAGCCGCTCACGTCACGCGCCAGTTGCTCCAGCACGGGCACCGTGCCCTTGCGCCGGCGCAGGCGCAGCGTGTTGGCCACGTATGCCCGCTGGCTAAAAATGCTGGCGCTCTCGACAGAGTGCAGGTGTCGCACCCCCAGCAGGTCGGCGATGTAGGGCACCACCCATTCGGCAGCCGTCTCGATGAACCAGTCGTCGTACAGGCTATCGATGTCGCTTTCGATGCGATCCATCTCGCGCTCGATTACGCCCAGCAGTGCGCGGAGGGGCTCGCCCTCGGCCGCGTCGCGGACGCGATAGATGGACGGCAGCAGCTTGTAGAGACGCTCCCCGGCTGACTCGCTCACAGGTTCTTCTCCCCCGCTCGTGTCGGCTTTATAGTTAAATGAATCCCTTCGTCGTCGATCAGCAACAGTTGCGCCGGCAGGATGGGGCTCGACGCGGCCGTGTCCTGCCGCCGGGCGACGAGTGCCGGCAGCACAGGCGCCGGCTGCGGCGGCATGGCCGCCGTATAGAGCGCATCCAGGTCCACCGCGATCACCCCGTCGACCTCGTGGATCACGCTCAGCAGCTCCGCGGCGGTTACGGGCTGTCCGAAGGCCCGCTCCTCGAAGGCGAACGACTCGCGCAGCGCCTGCTCGATCCCGGTCTGTACGTCGGCCGCGAGATAGCGCTCGTCGAACTGTACCGTGGCTTCGACCTCGAAGGTCAGCAGCTCAAAGTCGTCGATCTCGACGCGCATCGACGGATCGCGGGCGGCATCGATCGCGTCTTCCAGCTTGCCGCGCACGTCGTCAGGCACGGATGTGCCGCCCTCCGCGGCCACGGTGATGTGCACCAAGCTGGTCTCGCCTGCCCACACGCTGGTCGCCAGCGCCTTGCCAATGCCGGCGAATGCGCGTGCGAAATCTTCGAAATCGCGCAGCGAGACGATGCGATCCAGGGTGAGCACCGTCAGAGGGGCATTGGTCCGCGCATCCTGAAGCTTTTCGGGATCCGCCGCCCCGCCGGCCGAGACGGGATTGGTCACACCGCGCACGCCAAAGGGGCGTTTCTTGAGCAGGCTCAGGGCACCGGCCCCCACCTGCCCGGCAGTGCCAATGCCAAAACGATACGTCGCCGACACGTTCTCCTGGCCCGTCGGCAGGCGCGCCCCCATTTTCCCGTCGCCAAAGGTGACCGACGCCTGCGCCGGCGCGAGCCCCTCTCGGGCGTTATCAATGCGCACGGTGTACTCTTGCGCGTTCCGCGCCGCTCCATACAGCGACGCCACCTGCTCCCACAGCACGCCGTTGACACGCACCTCGAGCGTGCTCTCGCTGCCCGTCACCGTCTCGGCCGACACGTAGGTGAGCGGCGAGCGCTTGAGCGTGAACCGCTGGTGCGCCTGTGCGCCGTCGCCGCTGCCCAGCACCTCGCCGGCCACCGTCTCCCCGTGCGTCGCCGCCACCACGTTCGCCTGCACCGTCGTCGTCGAGCGCACATAGCTGTGCTCCAGCGCCTCCTGCAGCACGACGGTGGTGCGGCCGTCAGAGTCTGTCGTCGACGCCACGAACGCCACCTCGCGCGTCTCGTCCTCGTCCTCCATCGCCAGCTTGCCGCACACCACCCGCGGCTGCCCCTCTTTCAGCCCTTCGACCAGGCGATCAAAGACGATCGTGTTTCC
>DATHUZ010000303.1:0-4347 GCA_035461725.1 Anaerolineae bacterium | reverse complement strand
AGGGTTGGAGGCGCTGGACGACGTGACGATGCTGGTGGTGCCCGACCTGATGTCGGTGCCACCGGGCGAAAAGCTGGACCTGGACATGGTCAAGGCGGTGCAGACGGGGATGATCGCCCACTGCGAGCGACTGGCCGACAGGGTGGCCATTATCGATCCGCCGCCCAACGCGACGCCACAGGAGATCAAAGAGTGGCGGATGAACATCACCGGCTACGACTCGAGCTATGCGGCGCTCTACTGGCCCTGGATCCAGGTGGACGATCCGATCCAGAACCGCCCGATCCTGGTGCCGCCTTCGGGACACGTGGCGGGCATCTGGGCGCGCAACGACAACACGCGCGGGGTGCACAAGGCACCGGCCAACGAGGTGGTGCTCGGCGCCACCGGCCTGGCGTACAACTGCACCAAGGGTGAGCAGGATACGCTCAACCCGAACGGCGTGAACTGCATCCGCGCCTTCCCGGGGCGCGGCATCCGCGTGTGGGGTGCGCGCACCCTGTCGAGCAACCCCTCGTGGCGCTACATCAACGTCCGGCGGCTGTTCAACTTTGTGGAAAAGTCGATCGAGAACGGCACTCAGTGGGTGGTGTTCGAGCCGAACGACCCGTTCCTCTGGTTCCGAGTCCAGCGCGACGTGACGTCGTTCCTGACCACGGTGTGGAGCGACGGCGCGCTCTTTGGCTCGGCGCCCGCCTCGGCGTTCTATGTCAAGTGCGATGCCGAGCTGAACCCGCCGGAATCGCGCGACATGGGCCGGCTGATCATCGAGATCGGGATGTGCCCGGTCAAGCCCGCCGAGTTTGTCATCTTCCGCATCAGCCAGTGGGCTGGCGGCGGATAATCCGTTCGAATCCATCGACTAACGTAGGAGGTATAACGAAATGCCTGCAAACCCGTATCTAAGCAAAAGAGATGCCAAGCCGACGGAGGACCCCCTCCTGGGGTTCAACTTTCGGCTGGACCTCGGCAACCGGATTGTCGGCTACTTTACCGAGTGCAATGGCATCGGCTCGGAGCACGAGATCATCGAGCACAAGGTAGTCGACGACAAGGGGCACGAGATCGTGCGCAAGATCCCGGGCCGGCTCAAGTGGGGTGACGTCACCCTGAAGCGCGGGATCACGTCCGACATGACCATCTGGGACTGGCGAGACCAGGTCGTTCTGGGCAAGATCGGCGATGCCCGGCAAACCTGCTCGATCATCATGCTCAGCCGTGATTACGCGACAGAGGTGGCCAAGTGGAGCTTTGACAACGCCTGGCCATCGAAGGTGTCGGGGCCCAACCTCAAGTCGGACAGCAACGAGTTCGGGGTTGAGGAAGTCACGATCGTGCACGAGGGGATGTACCGCGCGACGTGATCGCGCCTGGCGAGATGCAAGCAGCAAGCAGGGCCGCAGACGTCGCGGCTGGGCAGGACTGCGGATGACATGGATAGACCGCAACTACTGCCTGCTTCTATGGACCGCATGTGCTTGCTGCTTGCATCTTGCTGCTGGCTGCTCGAGAGAGAGGTGGTATGAGCCTGCAGACCGAATTCGAATTCACGCTGCCAAGGGGGTACGTGGACCAGGCGGGCAACCTGCACCGCACGGGGGTGATGCGGCTGGCAACGGCGATGGACGAGATCGCGCCGCTGCGCGACCTGCGCGTGCGCTCGAACCAGGCCTACCTGGTGATCATCCTGCTGTCGCGGGTGATTGTCAGGCTCGGGGACCTGGCCCAGGTCACAACCAGCGTCATCGAGAACCTGTTCGCCGCCGACATGGCCTATCTACAGGCCTTCTACCGGCAGATCAACGAGCAGGGGACGAGCGTGATGGAGCTGACGTGCCCCGAGTGCAGCCAAAAGTTCGAGCTGGACCTGGCCGAACTGGGGGAATCGTAGGCTACCCCCTCGACCGCCTGCACGAGGAGGTAGCCTACATTGCCTATCACTTTCACTGGCCGCGGCTTGACGTAATGGACATGGAGCATGGCGAGCGCCAGCGGTGGGTGGAAGAGATAGCCAAGATCAATCGCAGGCTGAGTGAAGGAACGGGGACGTAGGGGACTGCTTCGCTGCCGCGCGCAATGACAGCGGCTGCTGGGGGTGAGAGGGCAGAGTTGACCAAGTCTTTTGTGACCAAGCTGGCCAAGGCGGCCGACCCGGTGCCCGAATACAAGTTCTGGGTCGAGATCGACGGCATCGTCGAAGCCGAGTTCAAAGAGTGCGGCGGCCTGAGCCTGGAGCGCGATATCGAAGAGTTCGAGGAGGGCGGCGTCAACGATCACTGGCAGATCCTGCCGGGCGCAACCCGCCGTGCGAACATCGTGCTTAAGCATGGGTTAGCCCAGTCGAGCGAGCTCTGGAACTGGTACCAGGCGGGGCTGCACGATGGTAAGGTCGGGCGCAAGGACTTTTCGGTCCTGCTGCGTGGCGTCGACGGCACGGTGGTGAAAACGTGGAATTTTACCGATGGCTTTCCCGCCAAGTGGGAGGGCCCGGCGCTGAACGTGGAGCAGAGCCAGGTAGCCATCGAAACCCTGGAGATCGCCATGGGTGGGCAGGGTGGCGAATCTGCTGCCGGCGAGGGTGAGTCCGATGCAGAGGGAGAAGCAGCGGCGCGAAGCGTCGACCGGCAAGCCCTGGCGGAGCGTGTCTTCCAGCTTCTAAAGGAGGAAGCGCGGGTAGAGCGCGAGCGCCTGGGGTGGTTTGGGGAAAGATAGTGCAGGGGTGCGAGGGTTGAGAAATTGACCAAGTCGTTTGTAACCAAGCTGGCCAAGGCGGCGGACCCGATCCCCGTATTCAAGTTCTGGGTCACCATCGGCGGCATCGTCGAAGCCGAGTTCAAGGAGTGCAGTGGCCTGCGCCTGGAGCGCAAGGTCGAAGAGATCGAGTCGGGAGGGGTCAACGATCACTGGTACGTGCTGCCCGGGCGAGTGAAGCAGAGCAACATCGTGCTCAAGTATGGCGTGACCCAGTCGAACGAGATCTGGAACTGGTACCAGACCGGGCTGTACGACGGTAAGGTGGAGCGCAAGGACTTTTCGATCGTGCTGCGCGGCATCGACGGGACCGTGTTGAAAACCTGGAACATCGTCGGTGGGTTTCCGGTCAAGTGGGAAGGCCCGGCGCTGAACGTGGAGAACAGCCAGGTGGCGATCGAGACGCTCGAGATCGCGCACCACGGGTTCACTCTGACATAGTAGGGAAATGACAGACGAACGGGACGATCGGGCGCAGAGCGTGGATGCGCAACTGGACGGGTGGGCCCGCTCACTGGCCGGCAAGACGGGCCGGGTGCGGGGTTCCCTCTCGCCGTGGGTGCAGCGCGCCCTGGCCTCGGGTGCGCACGCGCACGGCGCTCAGGCCGGCGTGGAGCCGGCGGGCGAGCCGGCCGGTGGGGGCCGGCAGCGGCAGACTGCGCTTTCAGAGTCGGGCCCGCGCGCGCTGTGGGCTCGCATCTACCGCAAGGTCGAAGGCACCCGCGCCTGGCACCCCGAGCAAGGGCCGGCGGCGCCGATGGCGATGGATCGCTTTGCCGCAGACATCGTCCAGCGCTTTGCACCTGTCAGCGACAAGTACGCCGTGGAGAGTGGGGAAGCGAGCAGGGAGGAAGAGTCAGACCTCGTGCTGGCACCGGTGGGCTACGTGGACATGAGCGGTGGGCTGCCAGCCCCCGACTCGGAGTCGTGGATGGAGTCGATCCCCGAGGGGTCTGTCCGTCCCACCCCGTTCGAAGCTGCGCCCGAAGCATACCCGGCTCCGCCGCCGCTACCACCCCCGCCACCAACGATCCAGCGCCGGCCCGGCGTGCGCCCCATGTCGCGCATCGAAGAGATCACACCCGGCGGCAAGACACCCGCTCTGCCGCCGGTGCCAGTGGACGTGGCGGCGAAAGAAGCGACGCCGGTGCCCGACGGCTACCCGGGTTCGGCGCGACCGGCGCCACCACCTGTGCAGCGTGCGGGTCAAGAGCCCGTCGCGCTGCGCGAAGTGGAACCACCCGGGTCAAAGACTGAAGCTGCGCCGCCAGGTCTTGCGCCCGATGAGGCCCAAGGGATACTCGGGTCCGTCCGAGCGGACTCGGGTTCGGTCCCGACGCAGCCTGTACCGCCTCCTGTGCAGAGGGTAGTCGGAGAGCCGGCTTCGCCGCCGGAAGTGGAAGGACCCACGTCAGAGGCGGAAGCTGCGCAGCCGGACATGCCGTTGCGCTCGGCGCCACCGTCTGTGCAGCGCGCGGTCGACGAGCCGGTGTCGCTGCAAGAAGCGGAGCAGTCCGTGCCAGCGGTTGAAGCCACGTCGCTCGATATCGCGTCCGCAAGGTACCCGGGTTCGTCGCGGCCGGCGGCGCCACCTGT
>DATHUZ010000302.1:0-17607 GCA_035461725.1 Anaerolineae bacterium | reverse complement strand
GGATCATCTGTGGGATCACGGTGCGCAGGTCGCCGACGATCTTGTAGTGGGCGATCTGAAAGATCGGCGCGTTCGGGTCGGTGTTGATGGCGACGATCTTGCTCGCCTGGTCCATGCCGGCGCGGTGCTGGATGGCGCCCGAGATGCCGCAGGCGATGTAGAGGCGCGGGCGCACGGTGACGCCCGTCTGCCCCACCTGGTGCTCGGCCGAGACAAAGCCGGCGTCGACGGCGGCCCGCGTGGCGGCCACCTCGCCGCCCAGCACCCGTGCCAGGTCGTGGATGAGCTGAAAGCTCTCTCTGCTGCCCACGCCCATCCCGCCGGCGACGATGACGCGCGCGTGCTTCAGGTCTACCGCCGGCAGCCGCACCTCGCGGCTGAGGACGGTGAGGTCGAGGTCGCGGCTGTTGAAATGCGGCTTCACCTGCTCGACTACGCCATGGCGCGCCGGGTCGGGGCGGCCGAGCTTGATCACGCCCTCGCGCACCGTGGCCATCTGTGGGTGCATCTCGGGGTTGACGATGGTGGCGATGATGTTGCCGCCGAACGCCGGCCGGATCTGGTAGAGCAGGTCCGGGTGCACCTCTCCCTTGCGCTCGAAATCGCCGATGCGCAGGTCGGTGCAGTCGGCAGTCAGACCGGCCGACACGGCGCTGGCGATGCGCGGTGCCAGGTCGCGCCCCACGGGCGTGGCGCCGAGGAGCAGGATGTAGGGGCGCCGTTCGCGGACCAGGGCGCCGGCGACGCGGGCGTAGGGCAGCGTGCGGTAGGCGGCGAGCTCCGGGTCGTCGGCCACGAGCACCTGGTCGGCGCCATACTCGATCGCCTGGCGGGTGAGCCCGTTCACGCCGCTGCCAAACAGGAGGGCGCTGACCTGGCTGCCAAGCTCGCCGGCCAGCTCGCGCGCCTTGCCCAGGAGCTCGAGGCTCACCGGCGCGATCTGCCCCTCCTCCTGCTCGACAAAGACCCACACGTCACGGTTGTCGGTCATGATCTTGCTCCTATCCCTCAAGAGCGTAAAGTTTTCTTGAACCTCAAAGGTCCGACACCAAAGGTCATAGGATGTACTCGTGTGTCAGCTCGTGGAGCAGGGCGGCCACGCCCGATTGGTCGGCGTCGAACGCCTTGCTCTCTTTGGATTCAAGCACGACGAAATCGACCTTCAGCACCTTGGTGGGCGAGCCGGCCATCCCCACGCGCCCATAGTCGATGCCCACGTCGGCGCCGCTCCACACCTCGATCTGCAGGCCTCGCTCGGCAAGATAGGTGGCGAGCGCCTCTTCCGTCTCGAACTCGGACCATCGGGCGAGGAGGGCCGGGTAGTCGAACGGGGTGGCGGCCAGCTTGTGGGCCAGCAGGCGGCGGGCCGACGGCGGGCGCGGCGTGTTGGCGGTTCCGACCACGGTGAGCAGGCAGGGCAGCAGGCAGCGCACCCTCTCGGTGCCGAGTGGCAGCCGGCGGCGGGCGACGAGCGCCCCGTCGTGCAGCGACTCGATCGCTTCGGCGTAGGTCACCTGGGGCAGGCCGAGCTTTTCGGCCACCTGCGGCCCCACCTGCGCCGTGTCGCCGTCGATCGCCTGCCGGCCACAAAAGACGAGATCGTAGGCGCCGATCTTTTCGACGGCGCATTTGAGTGCGTAGGAGGTGGCGAGCGTGTCGGACCCGGCAGTGCTGCGGTCGGTGAGCAGGATGACCCTGTCGGCGCCGCGGTAGAGGGCCTCGCGCAGTACGTCGGCGGCGCGCGGCGGGCCCATGGTGAGCACGGTCACGTGCCCGCCGTGGGCGTCCTTGACCTGGAGCGCCATCTCCAGCGCGTTCAGGTCCTCCGGGTTCAGGATCGCCGGAAGGGCAGCACGGTTTACGGTTCCGTCCTCTTTCATCGCCTCGCCGCGAATGTTGGCCGTGTCGGGTACCTGCTTGACGAGGACGATGCTGTTGTAGGGCATCGCGTCGGCTCCTTTGGGCGGATGCGCGACGGGATATTGAGTGTTCACATCCACCAGGTTTGTCTGGGCACGCCTATCGGCGGCCCGGCTCGATTGTCTTGGGATAGAACACGCGGATGAATGAGAAGTTACGGTATGCTACGATGTGGGGTACTGTCCTCTGGTCACGCTGCCGCTTGCCATCGCGGGGCTCGGAGCGTGAGCAGAGGACAGTGCCCGGCATCAAGTGATCAGGGCTTCTCTTGGTCTGTCTCCGCCGGCTTGAGCAGGTCCCGTCCCTCTCCATCCGGGCGCGAACGGCGTGCCTGCTCCTCGATCTCGTCCGCCTCGCTGCGCAGGCCCCCTTCGGAGTGGGTCGATACCGTCTCCGGCTCGTGCGTGGCCTGGTGCACAAATGGTGCGCGTGGGGGGGCGCCATCTGGCTCGAGTAGCCGAATCTGTAACGCGTCGGGGAAGGCCAGCTCTCGCACCTCGCCCGGCATCGAGATCCCCGCCTCCTGGAAGGCGCGCCTGACGAGTCGGATCACGGACGACCTGATCTTTATCAGGCTATGCTCCGTTCCATTAAACCAAAAGTAGACGCGCAGGTTTACCGCCGCGCTGCCGAGGCTCTCCACCAGAACCAGCGGCTCGGGGTCCTTGAGCACTGCCTGATGCTCGTCCAGGACCTGGAGCGCGATCTCTTGCGCCGTCGTCGTCGACTCCTTGTAGCCGATCCCCACGACAAAGTCGCAGCGGCGGTTGGGGTTGCTCGTATAGTTCCACAGATTGCTCTTGTACACCGCCGCGTTCGGAATCTGGACGTGGTTCCCATCCTGGGTCAGCAATATCGTCGTGCGCGTCGTCAGTGCCTGCACGAACCCGAGGACTCCCTCGATCTCGACCAGGTCGCCGCTTTGAAAGGGGTTTTGTAGACTTAGAAAGATGCTCGCCAAAAAGTTCTCTGTAATGTCGCGGAAGGCGATGCCGAGGATGAGGCCCAGCAGGCCCGTGCCACCGACGACCGTGAGTGCGGCGTTCGTCAGCCCAGTCACGAAAAAGATGATGTATAGGCCAATGAGAAAGACGGCGATCCCGGCGCCCCGCGCCAGCACATTGATCAGCAGTGGCGTGGTGATCCGCCGGCGCAGGAATCTGCGGGCAACCTTGGTGGTGAGCCACGCAGCGCCAAACGCGATCGTGAGGATCAGCAGGCTGAACCCCATGGTCGGGATCGCCCGGACCGCCTGGCGCCACAGCTCGTTCAGGCCGGCGAGCGCCGGCTGAAAATCCCAGATGGATGGTTCGATCACTTCGATCCGGTTGACGACTGCTGCCACGTCCTGCGTCCGGCGAGCCAGATCGCCCGCCCACGTTTTAAACTCCTGGGTTTCGGTCTGTCCGTCGAGAAAGACCACCCCATCCCGGACCTGCACGCTAGGATTTACAAACCAGTCCGTGGCCTCCAGAATGCTCCGCAGCCGCTCGCGGATCTGGTCGTCGCGCGCCAGGGGTTGGACGTCGACCCTGTCGGGAGCCTCGAGAGGGGTCTCATCGGTGGCGGTGGTGGGCGTGGGCGACGGCCCTTCCTGAGCGGCGGCAGCAAGGGGAAACGCGGCGATCCAGGTGAGGGCGACGAGGGCGACCAGCCATATAAAAGCGTGGGGTCGGTGTGCCCACCTTGCTGGCGCCGTCGCCCCGCGTGGTCCAACTGGGAATCGATCCATGGTTCTCCTGTTCCTGTCGATGGTCAACTGCTCGTCTTTCTTCCTCGACCGTTATTGTAGCACAAAGGGGAGCCGCGCGCAAGCGCCCCGCCGGCAGCCGCGTGGAGCAGGGGGCGGGATCAGAGGTGCTTGACCATGATCAGGCACGGGTTGGCTTCGCCCCACAGCTCGGGCATCTCTTCCAGGGGGCGAAAGCCGGCGGCCTCGTAGAAGAGGCGGGTGCGGGCATAGTTCGGGTCGGGATGCGCCGGGCTGAGAGTTTTGACCTGCAAGTATTCGACGCCCTGTGCCCGGAGCCACGCTTCGGCGGCGGCGAGCATGGCCGAGCCGATGCCCTGCCTGTGCAGCGCGTGGCGCACGCCGAGGACATAGAGCTCGGCGGCGTAGGCGGAGTGGCGCTTGACGCTGATAAAGCCGAGGGTGGTGCCAGAGCCGCCGACGGCGCGAAACGTGGGCAGGCGGTCGATCTCGCCCACATAGTGTACGATGGCCTCTTCGATCCCGAACCAGTCGGGCAGAGCGCGCAGGATGGGCTCGCACACTGGGGCGTGTCCAGGCTCGGGGCCGACGATGGTCCAGGATGTGGCAGGTTCTGTCACGTGTCGTGTTCTCCTTCGATCTGTGGATGGCTGCGCGTGCGTGCATTTTACCACGAAGGGCGGCGGGCGGCAAGGGCCCGCGGCGGGTGGTTCGGGCAAAGGATTTGGCGGTGACAACACGTTCCGGGTGCGCAACCCCGCCCTTCCGCACGGCCTGTGTGGCGCGTGGACGGGATTGGACATTGGGGAGTGTCGAGTAGGGGGGCTCTTGGCAGAGGGGGGACTTGTCGCACGGTGTGCTCGTGATATAATGCGATGGTAGAGAGTATGGCACGGGAGGCGTGCAGCCATGAACGTGACCATTATTGCCTACGGTACGAGGGGGGAAGTGCAACCTATGCTGGCGCTGGCCAAGGGGCGGCAAGGAGCGGAGCATGGGGTGCCGATGCTGGCGGGGAGCAACTTGCAGGAGTGGATCGAGGCGCACAGGATCGCGGTGACGGCGAGAGGGATCGGCGCGGCGGCGCTCGGCGCTCTCATCCGGGCCGAGGATCGCTTGGGCATCGCGGTGGCGAGGATCGACCACTGCCCTCCACGGGCCGCGCGGATCATAGGCGCTGGACTATCAGGAGGTAGGCGCGGGTGAACTCGCCGTAGCAGGTCTTGGGGGAGTGGGGCGGGTGCCATGGATGAACTCGCAGTGACAACCACAGCCAAGGGAGAGAGAATGATGGTTCACGAATATGAATATCGGGGTTTGATGGCACAGGCTTGGGACGTGCTGCGCGGCGATACGTCGAATTGGGAGGACCGCTTTTTCTACCTCGAGGTGATCAGGATGTTTGGCCAGCCGGTGCTCGACGTGGGGTGCGGTACAGGGCGGCTGCTGCTCGACTACCTGGGGCTGGGGATCGACGTGGATGGGGTGGACAACTCGCCCGAGATGCTGGCGCTGTGCCGGCAGAAGGCGGCCACCCTTGGGCTGGAGCCGGTGCTGCACCAGCAGTACGTGGAAAGCCTGTCGCTGCCGCGGCGCTACCGTACGATCCTGGTGCCTTCGAGCTCGCTACAGCTCGTGGTCGAGCCGGCGGCAGCCGAAGAGGCCGTGGCCAGGCTGCACGACCACCTGCTGGCCGGTGGCGTGATGGCGGCATCGATCATGACGCTGTGGCAGCCGGGCGACCCACTGACGAGCGAGTGGGAAAAGAGCGCAACGCGCGTGGAGGATGGGGTGACGTTCCGGCGCGTGGCACGCTCGTGGTACGAGCCTGAGCTCGAGTGCGAGCACACGGAGGACGTGTACCAGGTGATCGTCGACGGGCAGGTGGTGGCAGAAGAGACGCACCGCCGTTCGCCGGCGACGCGGTCGTACACGCAGGCGCAGGCGCGGGCGCTGTTCGAGCGGGCGGGGTTCGAGGCGGTGGAGGTGTATCACGAGTTCACCTTTGACCCGGTGCGGGCGGAGGATACGCTGTTTTGCGTGCTGGCGAGGAGGGCGTGAGGGGTGGGGGGACTGCTTCGCTCGCTGGCGCCCGCTACTAATGAACTGGCACTACGGCGGATGGGGCTGTTTTAACGCAGAGACGCAGAGGCGCAGAGGCGCAGAGAGAAGGATTGACAGAGCCGGTTCTTTTGGTGATGAGTGGCGTGCGCGCCATGGATCAACTCGCAATGACAGAGGTGGCAAGGACAGGGGGTGAAATCCACCCTGCGGTGGATTTGCACAGTGAGCAGGAGGTGGTAAAATAGCAGGAAGCGACTGGGGCAAAAGGGTCGTACGGTAGGGGACTCGAGAGGGGGAGCATGAACCAGCGAGGCGGCGACGGGGCGCCAGCGCCTGGGCCGGCCGTACCTGCAGAGCCCGCGGTGTCCGCGATTGCGGAGCGCGGGGCGCTGGCGACGGCGCAGCCTGGAACGCCGGCGGGGAGTGGGCTGCCGCTCATCGCCACCAAGCTGCGCATTCCACGCCGGCGGCACGACCTGCTTCCCCGCCGCCGCCTGGTCGATTTTCTGCTCGGCCACCTCGACAGAAAGCTGCTGCTGATCTCGGCGCCGGCGGGCTGGGGCAAGACGACGCTGCTGGCGCAATTGGCAGGCGAGAGCGACGTGCCGGTGTGCTGGCTGGCGCTCGACACCTTTGACCGCGATCTGCGCAGCTTTCTCGAGTATTTCGTGGCCGCCGTCGCCAGGCGCTTTCCGGCGTTTGGCGCCCGGTCGCTGGCGCTGCTGCGCGCCACTGCCGACCCCGCCGCGAACCTCTACCCGCTGGCCGCGACCATCGTCCAGGAGCTGTACGACACCATCCCCGAGTATTTCTTTTTTGTGCTCGACGACCACCACGCGGTGGACGACCAGGAGTCGATCAACGAGTTCCTCGACCTCTTTGTGAACTATGTGGACGAGAACTGCCACCTGATCCTGGCCTCGCGCACGCTGCCGGCGCTGCCCAACCTGTCGCTGTTGGTGGCGCGGCGCCAGGCGGCGGGCCTGGGCCTCGACGATCTGCGCTTCACGCCGCTCGAGATCCAGGAGCTGGCGCGCCAGAACCATGATCTGGAGCTGACAGAGGCGCAGGCCCGCCTGCTGGCCGAGCAGACGGACGGCTGGATCACGGGGCTGCTGCTGACGGCGGTGCAGCGCTGGGAGGCGAGCCAGGAGGATGGCGCGTCGAGCGGGCACGTGCAGGTGAACCTGTACGACTATTTGTCGTGCCAGGTGCTGGAACAGCAGCCGGCGGCGCTGCGCGATTTTCTGCTGGCCTCGTCGGTGCTCGACGACATCAGCCCCGACCTGTGCGTGTCGGTGCTGGGGATCGAGGCGCCCGAGGCGCTGCTCGACCAGGTGCGCACGCGCAACCTGTTCGTGGTAGAGCTCGAGGGCGCGCAGGACGTGCTGCGCTACCACGCGCTGTTTCGCGAGTTCCTGAGGGACACGCTGCGGCGCGACGACCTGGCGCGCTACAGAACACTGGCCCGGCGGGCGGCGGAAGCCTATGCCGCGCGCGGCGAGTGGGACCGGGCGGTGGGCCGCTACCTGGAGCTGGGCGAGATGGAGCCGGTGCGCGAGATTATCCGCGGCCAGGCCCAGGCCTACTACGACGCGGGCCGGCTGGGCACGCTGGCGGCGTGGATCGACGCGCTGCGCGCCAAGGCGCCATCCGTGTCGCCGCGCATGCTGATCCACCGGGCCAAGGTGCATACGGAGCGTGGCGAGTACGCGCTGGCATTGGGGATGTTCGACGAAGTGGAGCATGCCGCCAGGCAGGTGGGCGACAGGGCGGCGCAGGCGTACGCGCTGGCCATGAAGGGGTACGTGCTGCGCGTGCAGGGCAACTATGCCACGGCGATCGAGCAGTGCGAGGCGGTATTGGCGCTGCTCGACCCTGAGCAGCCGGGAGAGGAGGTGCCGGCGGCGCTGGCGTACAAGAATGCCGGGCTCTGTTACTTTCAGCAGGGACAGATGGAGCGGGGGCGGCGCGCCCTGGAGCAGGCGCTGGCGCGTTACCTGCAGGTGGACCTGGCCTACGACGTGGGCATGGTGCACCACGACCTGGGGCATGGGCACGAGCTGATGGGCGATCTGGTGGGGGCAGCCAGGCACTATCGCGCGGCGCTGGACGTGTGGGAGCAGATCGGCAGCCCGGGGCCGTGGGCGGACACGCTAAACGGGCTGGGCGTCGTGGAGACACTGCTGGGCGAGTATGACGCGGCTGGGCGCACGCTAGAGGCGGCGCTGGCACGCAGCCGGGAGGCAGGCGATGCGCGTGCCGAGGCGTACGTGTGGGCCAGCCTGGGCGACCTGTACCGCGACGGTGGCGACTGCGAGCGCGCGCGCCAGGCATACCAGCAGGCCCTCGAGGTGGCAGAGCGGACGCGCGTGGGCTTTATCGTTACCTATGCGCTCAACGCCCTGGGGAACGTCGCCCGGATGTGTCGCCAGGCCGACCTTGCAAGGCAGCAGATCGCGGCGGCGATGGAGCTCGCCCAGAAGCACGGCTCGGCCTACGAGATCGCGCTCTGCATGATCTCGCTCGGGATCCTGGCCAGCGAGGCGGGAGACCTGGTACTGGCGCAGCATGAGCTCGACAGGGCTGTCGAGGCGTTGGAGCGGGGCGGCTACCGGCGCGACGCGCCACTGGCGCGGCTTTATCGCGCACAGGTGGCGTATCAGCGCGGCGACGCCGAGGCGGCGGTGACCGACCTGGACCGCGTGCTCGAGATGGCGGCGCACTTTGGGTTTGACCAGTTCTTGGTGGTGGAAGGCCAGCATCTGTCGAGCTTGCTCTCTTTTGCCGTGGGCCAGGGAGTGGGCGGCGACAGGCTCGGGTCTCTGATAGCTCGGATCGATGGGCACCGGGGCCGCATCGCTGCCGCGGGTGCACCGGTGCGGGAAGAGCCGCCGGCTCCGATGTTGGACATTCGGGCGCTGGGCACGCCGCGGGTGACGCTCGACGGCCAGGAGATCCAGTGGCCCACCAGCCAGAGCCGCGATCTCTTTTTCTGCCTGCTGCAGCACGTCGACGGGCTGCGCAAGGAAGAGGTCGGGGCGCTCTTCTGGCCCGACCACCCGGCGCGCAAGCTGGACGGCATCTTTCGCTCGACGCTCTACCGGCTGCGGCGCGCGCTCTTTCGCGACGCGGTGTTGTTCGACGACGGCATCTATCGCTTTAATCGACAGGCGAGCTACCGGCTGGACGTGGCCGAGTTCGAGACGGCACTTGCCGCGGCGGGCGCCGCGGGTCCCGAAGAAGCGGAGGCGCTGCTGGAGCAGGCGCTGCCGCTCTACCGCGGCGACTATTTGGAGGGCACGTACGGCGACTGGTGCCTGGTGGAGCGCGAGCGGCTGCGAGAGCGCTTATTCGATGGCCTGCACTTGCTGGCGGGACTGCACGCCAGGCGCGCCGACTGGGCCAACGCCATCCAGCGCTACCAGGAAATCCTGGCCCACGACCCCTACAGGGAAACTGCCCATAGGGAGCTGATGCACTGTTATTTTCGCCTTGGCAACAGGGTGGCGGCGATCCGGCAGTATCACGCACTGGCCGAGCTGCTGGCCGAGGAGCTGGGGCTCGATCCCGCCGACGAGACGAGAAATCTGTACGACGCGATCGTGCGCTGAGAGACCGCCTGGAGATGCTGTTCGCCCGAACGCCGGCCCACGGGCCGGCGTTTCATTTTGGTGAGTGGTTTGGTGAGTCCTTTGGTGACCATGGTGTGTTAGAATTGGTGCATGCAGGATGGCCGCGGCCGGATGCCGGGCAAGGGATCCGGCCAACATAGACACAAGGAGGTTTGAAATGATCAAGTTGGCAAGCATGTGGGTCCGCTACGGCACGGCACGCAACAGGAAGGTTCTGTATATTGTCCTGAGCCTGGTGGCATTGGCGGTGGCAGCGGCCGCGCCAAGCGGGGGCAGTGGGGCGGGCAGCGGAGGAGGGCTGGGCGAGTCGTTCATCTGGTTACCCTGACCTGACCCGGCTGACATTGTCGCTTCATCGTGATCCTGATTTTAGCCGTCGCTTTCGGTCTCGCTGCCAGCCTGGCCCGCCATCGTGGCGGGGTGATGGATGTGCTGGCCGGCCTGCCGCTGCGCAAGGCCTGGCTGGCAGTGGTGGCCGTAGCCCTGCAGGTACCGCTGCTGCGCGCGCCGGGCGGTAGTCCGGACGACGTGGTGGTGCAGCAGGTGCTCTTTATCGCATCCTACCTGCCGCTGCTCGCCTTTGTATGGCTGAACCGCCGTGTGCCGTGGGTGTGGCTGGTGGGGCTGGGCACCGCCTGCAACCTGCTGGTGATTGGGGCCAACGGGGGATGGATGCCGGTCGAGCCCGAGACGCTGGCGCGCATCAACCCGGGCACGGCCCCCGAGAGCTGGCCGGTGGGGCTGCACTATGGCGGTTCAAAGGATCTGATCCTGGCCCGCGAGGCCACCCGGTTCTGGTGGCTGTCGGACATGATCGTACTGCCGCCTCCATTTCCGTGGCCGGCGGCCTGCAGCGCCGGAGATGTGCTGATCGCAGCCGGCATCGTCGCGCTCCTGCAGGGTGTAGAGGAAAATAAGGAAAAGGGAGAGAAAACGCATGAAACACAAGAGCCTGAACCAGTTGGTATGTGCCGCCACCGTTGACCGCCATTTCTGCGAGATGCTGCTCCGCGACCCGGCGAGTGCGCTAACCGCGGGGTACCTGGACCACACCTTTATGCTCACACCTGAGGAGCGGGACCTGGTGGTGGGCATCCGCGCGCACGCGCTGGAGGATTTCGCCGAGGCCGTGTACCATTGGATCTCGACAGAGGCGAGTCCCGGGCGCAACGGCTACGGCAAGTCGAATGGACATAACGGCAACGGGGCCAGGGGCGCCGGGCTCGAGTCGCTGTGGGCGCTGGCGGGCAGCGCGACGGTGGCGGCGCCCGCGTGCGCATGATGCCAACCACTGCAGCCGCACAGAAAAGGAGACGCGTGACCGAACTGGGCAACGTACTGCACGAAGTGCTCGACGGCCTGATCGAAGGGGTCGCCATCGTCGACAGTGGCGGCCGGCTGGTGCACGCGAATAGGCCGCTGGAAGCGATGCTGGGCTACGAACGGGGTGAGCTGGCGGGGTCGGCCTGGCGTAATCTGCTGTCGAACGGAGATCGGTGGCAGGTGGGCGACTGGCGGCCGGGCTATCGTGACACGCGGCTGCGCCACAAGGACGGCCACGCGGTGGCGGTGTTGGTGGCGGGGCGGCCATTGGGTGGGGGCCGCGAGGGGGTTTTGAACACGATCGTGGAACAGGAGGCGAGCAGCGCCAATCGCGACCAGGCGCGCGGCGTGGCGCGCGTGGCGGCGGCCAGCCAGCAGGCGTCGAGCGTGGCGCACGAGGTGTACAATTCGCTCACGATCGTGGGCCTGCAGTCGCAGGTGCTGGCGCGCAACCCGGAGCTGAACGCGAGCTGCCGCTATGGGCTCAAGATCATCCACGAGCAGGTGGCGCAGATGAAAGAGCTGCTGAGCGACCTGCTGCGGCCGGGGCAGGCGCGCGGGCTCCACCTGGTGCCGGTGAGCCTCGACGACCTGGTGCGCTGCACGGTGACGCTGGTGAGCGAAGAGATGGCGGCGGCAGGGGTGAGTGTGGTGACAAACCTGGATGGGTCGCTGCCGCGGCTCTGGGCCGACAGGCACAAGCTGCAGCAGGTGTTGGTCAACCTAGCCAACAACGCGCGGCAGGCGGTGGCCAGCACGGGCAGGCAGGGGACGGTGACGATCGGCACACAGCGGGTGGGCAGCGACTGGGTGCAGGTGCGCGTGGCCGACGACGGCCCGGGTATGCCGGAGGAGATGCTGGGACAGGTGTTCGAGCCCTTCTTTTCGACCAAGGCGCCGGCGCAGGGCACGGGCCTGGGGCTGACGATCTGCCGAGAGATCGTGCGGCGCCACGGGGGAGAGATCTGGGCCGAGGGCAACGACGCGGGCGGCGCGACGTTCGTGGTGGAGCTGCCCATTGGAGAGGTGGACGCCGAGGGGTAAGGGAGAGGGAACATAGAGCTACACGGAGAAAAGAGGGAGAGAGAATATTCATTATACCATGCCACAGAGTTGACGTGTAGCTATAGCTTAAAATTGCTGCCTCGAGCGGGCGCCAGGTGAGAAGGGAAGGCGCGGCGCTCTTTTTTTTTCCTGCAGAGATCCAAAATCCGCTTTTTCGCGTATCAGTAAATAGAGCGCGCTCGACGGGGAACGCGGGACAGATCGAGGATTTCAAGACAGGAGGCAAAGATGTCGAATTCGAATCGGGATCGGAGTGGTTTCCAGGCGGCGCGCGGGCGACTGGCGCGGATAGCGGGGGTGTGGCTGGCGGTGGTGCTGGTGGTGGCGGGGTGTGGCGCGACGGCAGAGCCGGGCGCGGCGCCCACCAATGCGCCGCTGGACGTGGCACCGGCGGCTGAGACGGCCCTGGCGACGGATGCACCGGCGGCAGCACCGACCGAGATGGCCACGGTGGCACCGACCGAGATGCCCACGATGATGGCGACAGACGCGCCGGCGGCGACGGCCGAGCCGATGGCGCAGCCAGGGACGCCGGCCGCGGCGCTGCCGACGGTGGTGCCCGGGGATGAGGCGGAGGTAGAGATCGAGGATTTCGCGTTCAACCCGCCGGTGCTGGTGATCCGGGTGGGGACCGAGGTCAAGTGGTCGAACAAGGACGAGGCGCAGCACACGGCGACCTCGGACACGGGGGTATGGGACAGCGGCTATTTGAGCAAGGATGGCGAGGATTTCTTTTTCACCTTCACCGAGCCGGGCGAGTACCCGTACTATTGCATTCCGCACGGGGGGCCGGGCGGTGTGGGGATGGCCGGCACCGTGATCGTGGTAGAGTAGGCGGCTCGCGATTGGGCCGGGTGGAGCCAGGGAACGGGCTCCACCCGGCAACCACGCCCCTGTTCGAATAGCTCACCGTCAAATCAAGCGGCTCGCCGGGGCGGGCCGCAACAGTCAAACAGCGCCTCGCCCACCGCTCGCCGTTCGACCACTTGCACCAGGCGCCGAATACGAGTAGAATGGCTGGAGTGTCTTAGCAGCGCAAGTTCACCATTTGGGGAGCGGAAATGACGGGGACAGTCATCAACACGCTGGCGATTCTGGTGGGGGGGACGCTGGGTGCGCTTGTCGGCAACAGGCTCCCTCCTGGCATCCGCACCATCGTGATCCAGGGGGTGGGGCTGGTGACGCTGGTAGTCGGTGTAGAGATGGCGCTGGGCACGGAGAACGTGCTGCTGCTGTTGGGCAGCGTGCTGATCGGCGGCATCCTCGGCCAGTGGTGGCAGATCGAGGAACGGCTGGAGAGGTTCGGAGGGTGGCTGGAGAGCCGGGCAAGCCGTTATCCACTCTTGACGCGCGGCGACTTTGTCAGGGGGTTTGTGACCGCCAGCCTGGTGTTCTGCGTCGGACCGATGGCCGTGGTGGGGTCGATGCAAGAGGGGATCACCGGGGACGCGACGCTGCTGGTTCTGAAGAGCGTGCTCGACCTGTTCACGTCGGTGGCATTCGCGGCGTCGCTGGGGATGGGGGTGACCTTCGCGGCGGGGGCGGTGCTGCTGCTCCAGGGTGGGCTGACGCTGAGCGCGGGGGTGCTGCAGGGCGTGCTGAGCGAGGCGATGGTGGTCGAGATGACGGCGGTGGGCGGCGTGATGCTGCTCGGAATCGGGCTGCGAATCCTAGACATCAAGCGCGTGAAGGTGGCGAACTTGATGCCGGGACTGGCGATCTCTCCTATGCTGGTTCCGCTGTGGGCCATCGTGGAGAGGTGGCTGGCCGGATAAAAAGACCTTGGCCGGCGCGCGCCACCGTCGCCCCACACCCCAAACGGTCAAACAGTCAAAAAGTGCCTCGCCCTCCCCCGGTCCCGCCCGGGTGGAATGCTCTTCTTCCTTTGGCTTGTGACCCAGAGCTGCCCTGTCCGTCGAGACACCGAGTCAAGTCGGTACTGCGAACGGGCGCACTTTTCGAATCGGATACACAGAGTGGACACCGGGCTTCACGAGACGAGCCTGGCGATGCCCCGGATCGTCTCCTCGGCCTCCGCGACGATACGGGCGACGAGGTCGGCCACGGGGATGATGTCGTGGACGAGGCCGGCCGACTGGCCGGCCATGACGGTACCGGACTCCATGTCGCCTTCCACCATCGCGCGCCACAGGGTGCCCCTGCCCGAGGCCAGGATCTCTTCGTGCGAGGAGCCGCTCCGCTCCAGCTCTTCAAAGACGCGCGCAAAGGGGCCGCGGATGGAGCGCACGGGATGGCCGACCCGCGTGCCGGTGACGATCGTCGCCCTGTCGTGGGCCTGGACGATCTTTTCTTTGTAGCGCTCGTGCGCCGGGCACTCGACGGTGGCGATAAAGCGGGTGCCCATCTGCACGCCGGCGGCGCCAAGGGCGAGGGCGGCGGCCAGGCCGCGGCCGTCGGCGATGCCGCCGGCCGCGATGACAGGCAGGTCGACCGCGTCGACGACCTGCGGGACGAGGGGCAGGGTGGCAACGTCGCCGATGTGCCCACCCGACTCCATCCCCTCGGCGATCAGGGCGTCGACGCCCTGGCGGGCGAGGCGCCGGGCCAGGGCGACGGAGGCGACGACGGGGATGACACGGATGCCGGCGCGCTGGAGCGGTGCCAGGTAGGGGCCGGCGTTGCCTCCGCCGACGGTGACCACCGACACGCCCTCCTCGATAAAGACCTGGATCGCCTCGGCAGACCGGGCGGTAAAAATGGGGACGTTGGCGCCAAAGGGCCTGTCGGTCAGGGCCCTCGTCTGGCGCAGCGCGGCGCGGATCTCGTCGGGCGGGGCGTCGCCGGCGCCGACGATGCCGAGGGCGCCGGCGTTCGACACGGCGGCGGCCAGCTCGGGGCCGGCGGCCCAGGCCATGCCTCCCTGGATGATGGGGTGGTCGATGCCAAGCAGGTCACACAGCGGTGTGTGGATCATATCTTTGCCTCCGGGTGATTGGAAGATTGGAAGGCTGGAAGATGGGCCAATCTTCCAGCCTTCCAGCCTTCCAGAAAAAGAAACACGGGGGGGGGCGCCAGGTTACGGGGCGGCACCGCGCATCTTTTCCGGGCTGGTAGTGTTATAGGAACGGAAGGAAGCCTTGCACTCGGAGGTGCGGGCTGCCATCATTCAGGACGCACCGAGACCGGCGGGCCGGTCTTACAGGATCAACAGGGGGAAGGATATGCGCAAGCGGATTGTGATCACGGGCATGGGCACGGTGAACCCGGTGGGGAACGACGTGCCCACGTTCTGGGCAGGGCTGGTGGCGGGCCGCTCGGGGGTGGGGCCGATCACGCTCTACGACGCCAGCGAGCAGGCGGTGCGGATCGCCGGCGAGGTGAAGGATTTCGATGCCGTGGCGAGGCTGGGGGCCAAGCAGGCCCGGCGCACCGACCGCCTGACCCAGTTGGTGATGGTGGCGGCCGACGAGGCGATCACCGACGCCGGCCTGCGGTTCAACATGAACGGCGACGGGCGGCGGACGGGGCTGGTGATCGGCACGGCCATCGGCGGCATGGGCACGCTGCTGGACAATTATCACACACTGCTGACCCGCGGCCCCGGCCGGGTGAGCGCGCTGATGGCCCCGATGATGATGCCCAACGCGGCGGCGGGCGAGGTGGCGATCAAGTATGGGCTGCACGGACCGGCGCTCTCGGTGGCATCGGCGTGCGCCACAGGCACGAACGCGATCGGCGAGGCGGCCGAGGTGATCCGGCGCGGCACGGCCGACGTGATGATCTGCGGCGGCGGCGAATCGGTGATGCACCCGCTGACGCTGGCGGGGTTCGCCAACATGCGCGCGGTGAGCCAGCGCAACGACGAGCCCGAGCGCGCCAGCCGGCCGTTCGACGCGAACCGCGACGGCTTTGTGATGGGCGAGGGCGCCGGGGTGCTCGTGATCGAAAGCCTGGAGCACGCAGTGCGGCGAGGCGCCACGATCTATGCAGAGCTGCTGGGGTATGGCGCCAGCTCTGACGCGTTTCACATCACGGCGCCCGACGAGGATGGCATGGGGGCGGCGCTGTCGATGCAGCGGGCGCTCGACGACGCGGGGCTGCGTCCGGAGCAGATTGATTATATCAATGCCCACGGCACGAGCACGCCGTTGAACGACCCGATCGAGACGCGGGCCATCCACACGGTCTTGGGCGCGCACGCGCCGCGGGTGCCGGTCAGCTCGACCAAATCGATGACGGGACACCTGATGGGCGCGGCGGGCGCGGTGGAGGCGATCGCGTGTGTGCAGACGCTGCTCACAGGCACGATCCACCCGACGATCAATTACGAGACGCCCGACCCCGAGTGCGACCTCGACTATGTGCCCAACGTCGCGCGCACGGCGCACCCGCGGACCGCGCTGTCGAACTCGTTCGGTTTTGGTGGACATAACGCCACGTTGATCGTGGGCGCCCGGGAAGCGTAGGCCGAGCTTGGCCAGCCGCAGGAATGGGATGCGTCGCGCCCACATCGTCGGGTGGGGCATGGCCGTGCCCGAGCGGGTGCTGACGAACGACGAGCTGGCGGTCACGGTCGCTACGTCGGACGAGTGGATCCGGCAGCGGACGGGTATTGTCGAGCGCCGGGTGGCGGCGGACGGCGAGACGACGTTTGGTCTCAGCCTGCGCGCCAGCCAGGCGGCGCTCGAAGTGGCGAACCAGGACCCGGCACACCTCGACCTGATCGTGGTGTCGACGGTGACGCCCGAGCACTCGTTTCCGGCCACTGCCTGCCTGCTGCAGGATGCGCTGGGCGCCGAGCATGCAGCGGCGTTCGACCTGTCCGCGGGCTGCTCCGGCTTTGTGTACGCGCTCAGCATTGCGGCCAACCTGATCGCGGCAGGCACGTACGAGCGGGCGCTGGTGGTGGGCGCCGAGACGCTGTCGCGCATCACGGACTGGACCGATCGTGGGACGTGCGTGCTGTTCGGCGACGGGGCGGGAGCGGTGGTGCTGCACGCGAACGGCGCGTCGGGAGGGGTACTGTCCACCGTGCTCGGCTCCGACGGCTCCGGGAGCGACCTGCTGATGCTGCCGGCGGGTGGGAGCGCGCTGCCGGCCAGCGCCGAGACGGTGGCGCAGCGCAAGCACTTTGTGCAGATGCAGGGCAAGCAGGTGTTCCGTTTCGCGAGCCGCATCTTGCCCGACGCGTGCCGCGAGGCGCTCAAGCGGGCAGGCGAGGCGATCGAGGATGTGCGGCTCTTTATCCCCCACCAGGCGAACGATCGCATCCTGCAGGCCGCAGCCAGGGGGCTGGGCGTGCCCGTGGAGCGGATGTTTTCCAACCTGTCGCGCTATGGCAACACGTCGACGGCGTCGATCCCGATCGCGCTGTGCGAGGCGGTGGAGCGCGGTCTGATCGTGCGCGACGACCTGATCGTGTTCGCCGGCTTTGGTGCGGGGCTGACGTGGGCCGCGGCGGCGGTGCGGTGGAGTGTGCCGCTGCCGGCGGCTCCGCCCACGCGGCGCGCCGCATTTTGGCGGGCGGTGCGCTATGGCTGGGCCAGGCACCGCTCGGCGTGGCGACGGCTGTGGCGCAAGATCGACGTTCGCCTGTTCCACATCCTCTACGACGAAGACGGAAATGAAAAGTACCGGCGCAAGCGTGAATAGCGGATCGTAAATCCGGCGCTTGACAAGTTTTTGACCCCTCTGCCCGACTCGAGTAGAATAGGTGTGACCTATGACGCGAGGAGGAGCCTGAATGTTGCCATCGATCATCGTCCATGGTGGGGCGTGGGATATCCCGACGGAGCAGCAAGACGCGCATCGGGCCGGTACGCGGCGTGCGGTGGACGCCGGCTGGGCGGTGCTGGAAACGGGGGGATCGGCAATGGACGCCGTGGAGGCCGCGATCGTGGTGATGGAGGACGACGAGACGTTCGACGC
>DATHUZ010000301.1:0-2786 GCA_035461725.1 Anaerolineae bacterium | reverse complement strand
TCATCTTGTCAAGCTCGCGCAGCTCCTCGTATGCTTGCTCGAGGTCGCCATAGCTCTTTTGCAGACTTTCGTACAACTGTGCATTTTCGATCGCCACCGCGGCCTGCGCCGCAGCGATCGTCAGCAGGCGCAGCTCCTCGTCAAAGGCGTGTGGCCTGGTGTCGTCGATGCTGAGGGTGCCGATCACCTTGTTGCGCACGACCAGGGGCACCACGAGCAGCGAGCGGATCTGTGGATCGAAAAAGATGAAATCGGGCTCGGTTGTCGTGTTCGGGACATAGATCGAGCGGCGCTCGGCAACGACGCGCCCACTGATTCCCTCGCCCACGCGCAGGCGGGCGATGCCGCGCCACGCCGAGGCCGGCCCGCTTCCTGCCTCCAACTGCAAATACTCCTGCGTCGCATCGATTAAAAAGATGCTGCACGAGCGGCAGTCGAGGGTCATGCGCAGGATGGCGACGATCGAGTCGAGGACGGCGGTCAAGGCGAGGCTTGTCGTGATCTGGGTGGCGAGGGTATAGAGGGTCGAGACCTCTGACAGGCGATGTGCGGTTTCCAGGTGTAGCCGCTCCTTGTCGATGGCGACAGCAGCCATGCTGGCCAGGGTGGCAAGCAGCCGGCGCGTGGTATCATCGCCCGGCAGGCGATCGACGGCGATCAGCCCGATCGGGCCCTTGTCGGTGATGAGAGGTATGTTTGTCACTGCGGCAGCACGCGAACCGACGTCGGTCAGGAAATCGCTGTCTATCGACGTGTCGGCTACTTCGACGATCTGGCCCGCCTGCAAGGCGCGGCGGTAGGTACCCTCGTGCGTATAGACCGGGCGGCTGTTGAACGCGGCAACGACTTCCTGGTCGAGGCCACGGGCCGCGACAATGCGCAGCCGGTTGCTGCCCGGCGGGTCGATCAAGATGACGGTTCCCTCGTCGCTGCCCACGAGTGCGAACGTCTCCTCGAGCACGATGTCCAGGATCGAGTCGAGGCTCTGCGCCTCATTGAGTGCCTGGCTGACTTGTGTCAGTGCTGTCAGCTCGCGCACGCGCTGGCGCGTTTCGGCAAAGAGACGCGCGTTCTCGATGACGGTACTCAACTGTCCGGCAACCGTCGTGAGCAGCCGCTCGTCATCCTGTGAGAAGGCGTCGAGGTGCGTGCTCTGAACGTCGAGCACGCCGAGCGTGCGTGCGCCGGTGCGGAGCGGGACACAGATCTCGGCACGCGTGTCGGGATAGCCCCGCACGTAGCGCGGGTCGCTGCACACATCTGTAACACGCACTGGCTGCCCGGTGGTGGCAACCCACCCTGTGATTCCATGGTCGAGTGGAATCCGCATGACGCTCCGGCCTGCACTTCTGGGGCTGGTGGCCAGCGCGGGGTGGAGCCACAATTCTTGCTGCTCCTCGTCGATCATCAGAATGTTGACCCGCTCAAAGTGGCGCGTGCCCACCAGGGCGTCGATTGCGCGGCGCACCACCAGGTCAAAATCGAGCGTGGAAGTCACCGCCTGAGCAACCTTGTTCAAGATCTGCACTTCTTCCAGGTGGTGGCTCACCTGTTGGTAGAGCCGGGCATTGTCGATGGCCGCTGCCGCCTGCGCAGCAAATGCCCCGAGCAGATCGCGATCGGCGGCGGAGAATCCACTATCTCCGATCTTGTTGCACACTTCGAGTGTGCCAATAACCTCTTTTTTCACCGCCAGCGGGACGGTGAGTGTGTTGTGTATTCTTTTTGCCACGTCGCTTTTCGGCATGAAGGTTTGATTCTCTGCCGTGTCCGAGACGATCAGGGCCTGGCCCGACGCGGCCGTCTGCCCGATGGTTCCCTCGCCAACACGAAACACCGCCCGCTCCAGCTCGTCCCTCCCCACGCCCCACACCGAGCGAGGGATCAGGAGCTGTTGCTCTTCATCCAGCAGGTACACCGAAGAAATCTCGGCGTGAACCGCCTTCAGGGCGTTCTGAGCGATGTTATCCAGCACATCGTCGAGCTCCAGCGTCATGATCGCCTGGCTAACAGAGGCGATGGCGGACATCTCTCGCGCCCGAATCTCGGTTTCACGGAAGAGGCGGGCATTGTCGAGCGCTGCCGCGGCCTGGTTGGCCAGGGTTTGGCATAGGCTGATCTCTGTGGCGGTGAAATCGCGTGGGTGCTGCGATTCCATCAGCTCCAGCAGGCCCACCACCTTGTCGCGCACAACCATCGGCACCATCAGGACCGATGCCACCCCCTGGTCGGCCATCCATCGCTTCTCGGCAGGATCGGCGGCCGGGTCGCCGGCCTGTACGACGACAGGCGCCCGGCTGGTGAGCACGTTCTTGCTGGTCGGATATTGTCCCAGGTGATACACCGTGCCGGGAGCTTCTCCTGGCGACTGTGTTGGATCGGGCGAATAATCGAGCAGGGTGACGAGCTCTTCTGTGTCGGGGTACCACAAGGAAATGGCGCAGCCCTGCGCGTCGAGTGCCGCGGTGATGTGCTGAGCCGTCGTAAGCGCCACTTTGTCCACGTCGAGGGAGGTAGAGAGCGCTGCGTTGGTATCGAACAGGAGTGCCAGCTCTCTGAGGCGCTGCTGCGATTCCTGGTAGAGCCGGGCATTTTCGATGGCGATGGCTGCCTGGGCGGCAAAAGCCAGCGCCAACCGCGCGTGCTCGTCGACGTAAAAGCCCGGCTCTTGCTTGTCGAGTGCGAGCATGCCGATCAGGCGATCTCCAAAAAGTAGCGGCACGCCCAGCCAGGAGCGAACCCGCGCCTGGGCGTGGGGTTCCTCTTTGAAGGTCGGATAAAGAACC
>DATHUZ010000300.1:0-4079 GCA_035461725.1 Anaerolineae bacterium | reverse complement strand
CGCGATGCGGTGCGGCGCGAGCAGCAAGCAGGGCCGCAGACTCGGCGGCCTGGCAGCAAGCAGCAAGAATCCATCGAGTGCGTGCAGGGCTACCGGGGAGGGTATTTGCCGTCGGAGCGGCGGCGGATCGAGCGTGGGCTGAGGGAGCGCGAGGTGTTGGCCGTGGTGGCGACGAACGCGCTCGAGCTGGGGATCAACATCGGGCACCTCGACGCGTGCATCATGACCGGCTATCCGGGCACGATCGCGAGCACGTGGCAACAGGCGGGCCGGGCCGGGCGCCGCGCCGGCATCTCGGCGGCGATCCTGGTGGCGGGCGCGTCGCCGCTCGATCAGTACATCATCTCGCACCCCGACTATTTCTTTGGGCGCTCGCCCGAACAGGCACTGCTCAATCCCGATAACCTGACAATCGCCGTCAGTCACGTACGCTGCGCGGCTTTCGAGCTGCCCTTCGAAGAGGGGGAAGCGCTGGGCCGCTTTCCGCATACGGGGGAGGTGTTGGCATTTCTGCAGGACGAGGGGGTGGTGCGTAAAAGTGGCGGGCGCTGGCACTGGACCAATCAGGCATACCCGGCAGAAGGGGTAAGCCTGCGCACGGCCGAGATGGACAACTTTTGCGTGGTGAACGCGGCCGGCGGCGAAGGTGTGGTGATCGGCCTGGTCGATCTGCAGAGTGCCCCGTCCATGGTCCACGAGGGCGCGGTGTATATGCACGGCGGCGACTCCTACCTGGTGCGTGAGCTCGATTGGGAGGGCCGGGTCGCGCGCGTGGAGCCGGCAGAACTCGGGTACTATACGCAGGCGAGCGCGTCGGTCAGGGTCGACGTGCTCGAGACGTACGAAGAGGAGGAGGGCGCGACGACGCGCAAGGCACACGGCCTGGTGCTGATCACGTCGCGGGCGACGTCGTACAAGAAGGTGCGCCTCTACACGCACGAGATCTTGGGCTGGGGCGACATCTCACCCGAGCGGGTGCCCGAGCAGCAGATGGAGACGACTGCTTATTGGTTCTACGTGACGGCAGGCACCGCGGCAGCGCTGGAGGAAGAAGGGCTGCTGAACATGGCGCGCGAGGACCGCGGCCCGAACTGGGAAGCGCAGCGCCACGCGGCCCGGGCGCGCGATGGCTACCACTGCAGGCACTGCGGCGCGCCCGAGCGGCCCGACCGGGCACACGACGTGCACCACGTCGAGCCGTTTCGCACGTTCGGCTACGTGCGCGGCAAGAACGACCACCACCTGGAAGCGAACCGCCTGGAGAACCTGGTCACCCTGTGCCGGTCGTGCCACCGCCGGGTGGAGGTGGACCGGATGGTGATGGGTACGTTGAGCGCGCTGGCGCACGTGGTGCAGCACATTGCTCCCCTCTACCTGATGTGCGATCCGCGCGACATCGGCCTGGTGAGCGAGGTCAAGTCGCCCGTGACCCACTTACCGACCGTGACGATTTACGACAATGCGCCGGGCGGACTGGGATTCAGTGAGGGGCTATATGCATTGCACGAGACGCTGCAGCGAGGTGCCCGCGAGCTGGTGACCAACTGCCGCTGCACGCAAGGGTGTCCGTCGTGTGTCGGGCCGGTGCTGGAGGTGGGAGCCGGCGCCAAGGAGAACTGCCTGCGGCTGCTCGACTTGTTATTATCGGCGGAATAGATTGGCGGACTGGTAGGTTGGCATGGTGCCAGCCTAGCAGTCCGCCAGTCAACTCGATTCGCGTGGCAGGAAGGTGTCCTGTGAACCGGGAGCGCCACGCAGTTCCCGGCTGAGCTGCAGCCGGAAACGGGCGAGGTCACGAAAAGCGCGGGCAATCACCTTCAGGTTTGCGCCGGTGGCGGCACCTGCCGTGCGTGGCAAGTGGGTGACAGGTACCTCTTTGATGCGAAAGCCGCGCGCCTTGGCGCCGGCGAGAAACTCGGTGTCGATCATGGCCCCATTTGACACGAGCGACACCCGGGTCAGCACCTCGCGGCGGAAGAGCTTGAAGCCACAGTCGATGTCGCGACAGAGGCGCCCGAACAGCAGGCGCACCAGTGAATTCCACCCAAACGCGTTGAGCTTGCGCATGAAAGGATCCTGGCGGTCGGCTCGGTAGCCGCAGATGATGTCGGCGTCGTCCACGTGCGCCAGGAAACGTTCGATCTCGCCAAAGACGAACTGCTTGTCGGCCGGCGTAAAGGTGATCCACTCCTTGGTCGCCGCGGCGAACCCTGCCTTCAACGCACCGCCATAGCCGCGGTTGGGATAGTGCTCGACCAGGCGAAAGTTGGGAATGCGCTGCTCGAGCTCGCGACCGATCTCGCCGGTGCGGTCGGCGCTGCCGTCGTTGACGAGGATGATCTCATAATCAACGCCCAACCCCTCGGCAACTGCCGACACCTCCTCTACGGCGGCCGCCGCGTTCTCCTCTTCGTTGTACGCCGGAAGGACAATAGAAAGGCTCTGCACTGGTTGTGCCTCCTGAACATTCTCACTAATTGAGACGATCGAGGGTGCCAAATATTACGCAGCCGGAGGTCAAGTCTCACCGCCAGATATTCCGGTTTACGCCGCAACATCCCCGCCAGGGTCACGCATGACCCCGACCAGGGATGTTGGGCTTTCACTGCCTGCCGGTACCACTCACCTGTTTGCGCCAGGTGCGTGCGGTACGTTCGCAACTATTTCACGGGCAGCAAAGGGCACTGGAAGTAGTTGTGCGCGTCTTCAAGGGCGATGTGCCCGAGCGAGACGTGGAACAGGACGTCGTCGTAGGATGTGAGCACGATCTTGGGATGCGGCAGGTTCTCGATCCAGGTCGCCGTGTAGGCGGTCCAGCGGCCCCCGTTGTAGTTCGGATTGCCGGGCGCAGCCTCGGCCACCGGCAGCTGTCCCTCGGCCCCGTTCGTAAAGACCAAGATCACGTCGTACGACTGGGCATTCGCGGCTGTGGGCGCAGGCAAGGTCGTTGTCCCCTTGGTGCCAAACGCCTCGCCGTCGGCAAAGACGCCGGCGTCAAAGTTCGGCGCCTTGTTGCCGAGGCCCCCTCCGGTGTTCGCGGGCTGATCGGCGAGCGCCGGTGCGGCACCGACCAGGGCGAACAAGATGACCAACAACAACCAACTCATCTTGCGGTACATGGTTACCTCCCCTTTCACGGTTTCTCCCCGGTTTCGCTTTCCGGGATTGCTCGCCCTCTGCGAGCTGAGACTATTGTATCTTGCCCACCTTACTCACCCCTTGCACAAGTATTACAGATCTGTTAATTACCCGGCCTTCACGCACCTCGCGCCTTGCCCCAGCCCGCCGGATGTGATACAATCAGTGCAGCGACGGGAACAAAGACAGGCACTGTCTTCGTGCCACAATCAAACGGAGGAACTCCTCGATGCAATATCGCACGTTTGGCAAGCTGGACTGGATGGTTTCGGCGCTCGGTTTTGGCGCGATGCGGCTGCCGCGCATCGACGACGACCCGGGACAAATCGATGAGGCAGAGGCGACGCGCATGGTGCGCTATGCGATCGACCACGGCGTCAACTATGTCGACACCGCCTATCCCTATCACCGTGGCACGAGCGAGGTCTTTTTGGGGCGCGCCCTGCAAGAAGGCTACCGCGAGCGGATCAAGCTTGCCACCAAGCTGCCCTGCTGGAAGGTGGAAGAGGCTGCCGATTTCGACAAGTACCTCGACGAGCAGCGTGAAAAGCTGCAGACAGAGCACATCGACTTTTACCTGCTGCACTCGTTGAATGCAAGAGAATGGCCGAAGGTCCGCGACCTGGGCGTGCTCGGATGGGCCGAGCGGGCGATGGCAGACGGTCGAATCGGACACCTGGGCTTCTCGTTCCACGACAAGCTGGAGGTATTTCGCGAGATCGTCGACGCGACCGACCTGTGGACGCTGGCGCAGATCCAATACAACTATATGGATGTCGAACACCAGGCCGGCACCGCCGGGCTGCAATACGCCGCCAGCAAAGGCCTGGCGGTAGTCATCATGGAAGGACTGCGCGGCGGCATGCTCACCGGGCAGATCCCGCCGTCCGTGCAAGAGATCTGGGACAACGCGCCGGTCCAACGCACCCCCGCCGAGTGGG
>DATHUZ010000299.1:0-8368 GCA_035461725.1 Anaerolineae bacterium | reverse complement strand
AGCGGTACGGCGAAATGGGGCTGGGAGAAGGCGATCCGCAGCCGCGGCCGATCGTCGGCTCGCTGCACGTGGCGGGCGGGTTTGTGATCCCGGCGCTGCTCGGCGCGGCGATCCGCTTTGCGCCCGACGCGGCGCCCCAGCCCGAGCCACTGGGGTGGAGCGTGAGCGAGGTCGAGGCGTTGGAAAAGCCGGACTGGCGCGCGGCGTGGCCGATGCGGCAGATCATCGCCGACATGGACGCGCTCGAGGCGGAGCACGGGTACCTGGTGGGGGACCTGAACACGGATGGGCTGCTGAACGCGGCTTACCACCTGTACGGGGAGCAGCTCTACCTCGACTTTTACGAGGCACCGGAGCGCGCACGGCGGGTGTTGGACATCCTGAGTGAGCTGATCGTCGACGTAGCGCTCTATGTGCGGGGCCGGACAGGGAGCTGCTCGATCTCGGTGAACCGGATGGCCGCCCACGTCGATCGACGCCTCTTTCTCCACGCCAACTGCTCGGTGCAGATGATCTCGCCCCGGAGCTACCGTCAGATGCACCTGCCCGTGGAGCAGGCGATGGCCCGGCGGATCGAGCCGTTCGGCGTGCACCACTGCGGCGACAATGCGCACCGCGTGGCGCCCGCTTATGCCGAGCTGCCGCTGCGCTACCTGGAGGTGGGGTGGGGCTCGGACGTGGCCGCGTGCCGGCAAGCGCTGCCCGAGGCGTTTCTCAACCTGCGCCTCAGCCCGGTGCGGATGCTGCAGGCGAGACCCGACGAGATCGCGGCAGACGTGGAGGCGCTGCTGCTGGCGGCGGGGCCGCTGGAGCAGGTGGGCGTGTGCTGCATCAACATGGACCACGGCACGCCCGACGACAACCTGTGGGCGATGTTCGACGTGGTGCGCCGTTACCGGGGATATGGGGCATAGAGGAGGAGAGCTGTGACCGGAGCGTGGGAGCGTTTCAAAGAGGCGGCGCGCCTGGGCGAGCCTGACGAGGTACCGGTGGCGCTGATCGTCGACAGCCCGTGGCTGCCCGGCTATGCCGGCATCGACACGCGCGATTATTACCTCTTTCCGGATAGGTGGCTCGAGATCAACCTGGGTCTGCTCGACCGTTTTCCCGGCGCCGCGTGGATCCCCGGCTTCTGGATCGAGTATGGCATGGCCGCCGAGCCGTCGGGGTTTGGGGCGCGGCCGCGCTTTTACGCCGACAGGCCGCCCTCCATCGAGCCGGTGGTGCCGGATCTTGCCCATTGGGCGGGTGTCAAGCCGGCCGATCCCACCGTCGACGGCCTGATGCCGCTGGTGCTGCGGCTGTACGAAGTGATGGACCGCCGGTTGGAGGCCGAGGGCCTGTCGATTCCCATGGTCGCCGCCCGCGGACCGATGACGGTCGCCTCGTACCTGATGGGGGTCACGCCGCTGTTGATGGGAGTTGCCAAACAGCCGGAGCTCGTGTATGCTGTGCTCGAGACCATGACCACAACGGTCATCGGCTGGCTGCAAGCCCAGTTGGACGTGCTGCACCGGCCGGAAGGGATCCTGCTCCTCGACGACCTGGTGGGCCTCGTTTCACCCCGGCACTATGCGAGTGTGGTGGCACCTCATCTGCAGCGCATCTTTCGCGCCTTCGAGGGGCTGATCCGGGTCTATCACAACGATACACCCTGTCCCCACCTGCTGCCGGGCCTCGCCGAAGCGGGGTTCGACGTGTTCAACTTTAGCCACGAGATGGACATCGCCGAGGTCAAGGCCGCGCTCGGGGGGCGCGTGGCGCTGATGGGCAACGTGGCCCCGCTCGATCTGGGGGTGCGCGGCACGCCCGAGCAGGTGGCAGAGGCCGCCCGCGACTGCCTGGCGCGCGCGGCGCCCGGGGGCGGCATGATCCTGTCGTTCGGCGGGGGGGTGTCGCCGGGCACGCCCGCCGAAAACGTCGACGCGTTGTTACGGGCGGCGCACGAATGGAACAGCTCATTTACGATTGACGATTGAGTGACAAAGCACTAATCACACAGCGTGGAGGACAGAGCATCAACGATGGAGAGCTGGTACGAGTATCCACGATCGAGGGTGGAAGAAGACGGGACGGCTTACTGGATGGCGCGTCGAGACGGCCAACGGGTGCTGGTGGTGGAAGGCGACGCATCAGGCTTTGAGGGGGAGCAGGTGGGGGAGCGGTTCATCGCGCCGTCGAGCGCCGGCAACGCGCAGGCGCTGCGCGGGCGACTGCCGTGGCTGCGGCCGCAGGTGCTGGGACGGCGGCTGTCGGTGGGCACGGGTGACAGGCTGGGGCTGGCGACGCCAGGGCACCTGCGCGCGGTGCGCGCGCACGCCGTGGCGCGCGCAAGCGCCGGTGCCGCGCCGATCGTGGCCCAGCAGTCGATGCGCGAGAATGAGCGTACCGGCCGGTCGCCGCAGCAGGTGATGGACGACGCGATGTGGGGCGTGTTCCAGGAAGGGTGGCGCGCGCCGTGGGGCGCCGACGCCGATCACCTGAAGAGCACCGAGCACGTCGACCTGTGCGCTGCGGCGGGCTATACCTTCTACACGGTAGACCCGGGCGACCACGTCGACGACCAAGCTCACACCGCTCCCGTCGATACGCTCCGCCAGAAGGTGGACACGCTGCCGTGGGATGCCCTGGAGGACTCGGTCTACGCGCTGTGCAAGCGCTACCTGGACCGCAGCTTCCAGGTGGAGGAGCTGGCGATCGAGTTCGACGAAGAGTCGCTGCTGCGCGCGGCGGCCAAGTATGGCCGGGCGATCGCACACACGACGCGCATGTACCGCCACCTGGCGGGGAGGCTTCCAGAGGGCGAGTTCGAGCTCGAGGTGTCGGTGGACGAGACGGCGACGCCTACCTCTCCGCTCGAGCACTTTTTCATCGCCAGCGAGCTGCTGCGCCTCGGGGTGCAGTGGGTGAGCCTGGCGCCGCGCTACGTGGGGCGTTTCGAAAAGGGCGCCGACTATATCCCGGCGTCCGGCATCGCGGGGGACCTGGACGAGTTTGACAGGTCGCTGGCGTGCCACGCCGCCATCGCCCGCGCGCTGGGCCCCTACAAGCTGAGCATCCACACCGGGTCGGACAAGTTTAGCGTCTACCCGATCTTTCGCCGGCACGCCGGGCACCTGGTGCACCTGAAGACGGCGGGCACCAGCTACCTGGAGGCGCTGCGCGCCATCGCGCGGGTCGATCCCGGCTTTTTCCGCGAGATCCTGACGCTGGCGCTCGAGCACTATGAAGAGGACCGGGCGACCTATCACGTGTCGGGGGAGACGAGCAGAGTGCCGCGGCCCGAGACGCTGGCGGATGGCGAGCTGCCGGGGCTGCTCGACCAGCACGACGCGCGCCAGGTGCTGCACGTGACCTTTGGCTCGGCGCTCGACCGCTACCGCGACCGGCTGTTGGGGATCCTGGACGAGCACGAAGAGGAGCATTACGCGGCGCTGGAAACGCACTTTTTGCGGCACCTGGAGCCGTTTGGGTAGATACTGGACACTAGATATTGGGTATTAGCCAGCGGCTAATACCCAATATCTAATGTCCCTGCGGAAGGGAGGAGGAACGGATGGAGAACAGAGACAAGGCGGACATTGGCATCATCGGGCTCGCCGTGATGGGCGAGAACCTGGTGCTGAATATGGAGAGCAAGGGGTTTACCGTGGCGGTGTACAACCGCACGGTGAGCAAGGTCGACGCGTTCCTGGAGGGGCGGGCGGCCGGCAAAAGGATTATCGGCGCGCGGACGATCGAAGAGTTTTGCGCCAGCTTGAAGCGGCCGCGCAAGGCGATGATCATGGTCAAGGCGGGCGCGGCGGTGGACGCCGTGATCGAGCAACTGCTGCCCTGCCTCGAGCCGGGAGATATCATCATCGACGGGGGCAACAGCTTTTTTGGCGACACGGTCCGGCGCACCAGGTACGTGGAGGAGAAGGGCTTGCTGTACGTCGGCACCGGCGTGTCGGGTGGCGAGGAGGGCGCGCTGCATGGCCCGAGCATCATGCCGGGCGGCAGCCCGGAAGCGTGGCCGCACATCAAGCCGATCTTTCAGGCGATCGCCGCCAAGGTGGAGGATGGCACGCCGTGCTGCGACTGGGTGGGGCCGGACGGTGCGGGGCACTATGTGAAGATGGTGCACAATGGCATCGAGTACGCCGACATGCAGATGATCTCGGAGGCGTACTTTATCATGGAGCGGCTGCTCGGCATGGCGGCGACAGAGATGCAGCAGGTATTTGCCGAATGGAACCGCGGCGAGCTAAAGAGCTACCTGATCGAGATCACGGCCGATATCCTGGGCGAGGTGGACGAGGAGACGGGCCGGCCGATGGTCGACGTCATCCTCGACACGGCGGGGCAAAAGGGCACCGGCAAGTGGACGAGCCAGAGCGCCCTCGACCTGGGCGCGCCGGCGCCGACGATCGCCGAGGCGGTGTTTGCGCGGGCGATGTCGGCGCTCAAGGAGGAGCGTGCCGCGGCGAGCGAGGTTCTGAAGGGGCCCGAGCCGACGCATGCCGGGGAGAAGGAGGCCTTTGTCGCCGACCTGCGCGAGGCGCTCTTTGCCAGCAAGATGTGCGCCTATGCGCAGGGCTTTCAGCTCTTGCGGCTCGCTTCGGAGGAGTATGGCTGGGACCTCGACTTTGGTGGCATCGCGCTGCTGTGGCGAGAGGGGTGCATCATTCGCGCCCAGTTCCTCGACCGGATCACCGAGGCGTACCGCGCGGCGCCGGGGCTGGCGAACCTGCTGCTGGCGCCCTACTTTCGACAGCAGATCGAGCAGGGCCAGGCGGCGTGGCGGCGGGTGATCGCCGCGGCGGTGACGAATGGCCTGCCCGTGCCCGCGTTCAGCAGCGCGCTGGCCTACTATGATGGCTACCGGCGCGAGCGGCTGCCGGCCAACATGCTCCAGGCGCAGCGCGACTATTTTGGCGCCCACACCTACGAGCGCGTCGACAGACCGCGCGGTCAGTTCTTTCACTCCGACTGGACCGGCGAGGGCGGCGCGACTACGGCCGGGACGTACACGGCTTGACGCGTCCCGAGCCGAGAGAGAGAGAACCATGGCGAAAAAGGCGGACAAACGGCGCGAGAAGGCGCGCCAGCGTAAAGCGGCGAGACGCAAAGAGAAACGGAGCTCGGGCTCTCTGGCTCCGCGCGGCAAATCGCGCGGGACGCTGCGCTTGAGCGCGAGTTGGCCGCTCCACGAGGCGTGGCTGACCCAATCGTGGAAAGAGCCCGGTCAGCTCGTGCAGATCCTCGTCGCCCGGCGTTCCGCACAGGATGACATTGCCGTCGGCACGTTCCTGGTCGACCTGGGCTGCCTCGGCGTCAAGAGTGCGTTTGGCCGGATTCTCTCGCCGATGGAGTATGGAGAGCTGCGCGCCACTACGCAGAGGACGCAGGAGATGGCGCAAGTCGACGACCTGAACCTGCTGGCCAAGATCGTGCGTGAAGGGGTGGCCTATGCACAGGAGCTTGGGTTCAAGCCGGACCCCGACTACCGTGATGCACTGCTCGTGCTGGGCGACGCAGATCCTGACCTATCCGACGTCGAGATCCCTCTGGGCAAGGATGGTAAGCCGTTTTTCGTGGCCGGTCCACACGACAACGTGGAGGCGATCATGACCAGGCTGACCAGGAAATGTGGTCCGGATGGATTTCACTACCTGGTCCCGATGATGGGCCCCGGCCTGGGCGAGGACCGGGAGGAGTGACAGAATAGGAAGGGCAGGAGTGAACCGACCCAAGAACGTGGTCGTCGCCCAGAGCGGCGGCCCGACGCCGGTGATCAATGCATCGCTGCGCGGCGTCGTCGAGGCGTGCCGCGCATACCCGGACCACTTTGGGACGGTGTACGCCGGCTACCACGGGATCGAGGGGGTGCTGAAAGAGGAGCTGCTGGACCTGTCGGCACAGCCCCAGGAAGAGATCGCGCTGTTGAGCAGCACACCGGCTGCCGGCGCGATCGGCACGTGCCGTTACAAGCTGCGTGCTGAGCAGGGAGAGGATTTCGAGCGGATCGTCGACGTGTTCAGGGCGCACGACGTGGGCTATTTCTTTTACAACGGCGGCAACGACAGCATGGACACGGCGCACAAGGTGGCGCGGCTCGCCGCCGAGCGCGGGCTGGAGCTGGTGGCGACAGGCGTGCCCAAGACGATCGACAACGACGTGGGGGGCGGACTGCGCGACGACGGCACGTTTGACCTGATCGACCACACACCAGGGTATGGCAGCGTGGCACGCTACTGGGCGCTGAACGTGCAGAACGCCAACGAGGAGAACGCCGGCTCGAGCCCGTCTTCGCCTGTGCTCGTCATGCAGGCCATGGGGCGCAAGACCGGGTTTATCCCCGCGGCAGCGCGCCTGGCAGACCCGGGGCGCGAGATGCCGCTCCTCATCGCGCTCGCCGAGTCGGGCATCACCCTGGAGGCACTGGCCGAGGCGGTCAACGAGCTGCTGCGCCGGCGTGGGCGGTGCATGGTGGTCATCAGCGAGGGGTTCGACGTGGGCGACGCCTCACTCTACTCGGCGCAGGCTCTGGGCGCGGAGCGTGACTCGTTCGGCCACGTCGAGTATGCAGCCAGCGCCACCACTGTCGAGCGGGTGGTGGTCAACTATTTGAACCAGGCCGGTCTTGCAACGAAAGGCTCTGCCTTTGGCAACCTGCCAGGCACCGACCAGCGCCACAACATGATCTATGCCTCGACGGTGGATCTGGAAGAGGCATATCGCGTGGGACAGAAGGCGGTGCAGATCGCGGCCGAGCAGGGCTCGGGATACATGGCGACGATCTTGCGCGAGCCGGGTGCCATATACAACGTGCGCTACGACAAGGTGCCACTCGAGCTGGTGGCGAACTCGGAGCGTTTTTTGCCATGGCAGTGGATCGCGCCTGGCGGGCTGGACGTCACGGACGAGTTCCTGGCCTATGCCCAGCCGCTGATCGGCGAGCAGTGGCCCGCCGTCCCTCTGATCGGCGGCCGGCAGCGGTTTGCACGGCTGGAGGGAGTATTTGCGGAGCGAAAGCTGGACGCGTACGTGCCGCAGGCGGATCGGAAATAGGGAATCAGGGAATTGAGCGCGCCCAATTCCCTGATTCCCTACTCTTCTCACGCCGCCTGGGTGCCCACTTCCTCACGCGGGTCGGTGCGGCGGATGATGTCGCTGACGTTTTCCTGGTTAAAGCCCTTGAACCCCTCGCCGCGCTGGATGTTTTCGAGGTGGCTGCCGACGGCGCCCTGCTCGACAAAACGCGCCTGCTGCTCTGCGGTGATCCTGCCCGCCGAGGCCAGCCGTGCCAGCCGGCCGGGTGCGACGTCCCAGCGCTCGCCCTGGGTGAAGGCCTGGCGCAGGAAGGGAAAGTTGCTGAAGGGGTGCATGGTCGGCACGTCCCAAGCGGCCAGGCCGGCGGTGGCGGCGTCAAAGTCGAGGCGGGCAGCCAGGTGGTGCAGGCCGGCGCCCAGCATCGACTCGCCGTGCAGCGCGCACCAGAGGCCCACGGTGCCCAGCTCGTCGCGATCGGGCAGGGGCCTGTGGGCAAAGTCGCCTTCCACCTCGTCGGCCGAGAGGTCGACGTCGGCGAACACGGCAAAGCGACACACGGGCTGCTCCATCACCTGCGCACCCCAGCCGGCCTGCGCGCCGGCATAAAAGCGCTCGCGGGTGTGGAAGCCCAAGGTCTCCAGGATCTCGATCAGGACGGGGAACACCGAGCGCGAGCTGCGAAAGGTGTGGTGGTCGTGGTTGGCCCAGCCCAGGCCGAGGGTATCCTGGCGCACTTTTTGCACCTGCCCGGCACGGTTGCGCCGCTGCCAGTGCTCGCGCTCGGCGGCAAAGGCGACCCAGGCAGCACGATCGGCGCCGAGGTCGCTAACCAGCGACCGTGCCAGCTCCAGCGTGCGCGCCATGCCCTCCCGCTCGTCGATAAAGTCGCGCGGCCGAGTGGCCCACGCCTCGAACCCAGCGAGGTAGCGCGCAGCCTCCCGTGGCTTGGTCTGCACGGGCACAAACCCGCTGTGGCCGCGGCGCTCGACGACGAGCAGCGCGCGCTGGCCGTCCCGCCAGGCAACCGCGCGCCGGTAGGGGCCGAGAATGCTGCCGGCGATGGGTGCCGGCAGGTGGTGCGTCATTAAAAAGTGGCTGGCGTCTTCCACCTGCAAGGCGGCGGCGAGGGTTGTGCCGCCGGCCCGGGAGCCGTCGCGCAGCACGAAACGGGGCAAGATGGTGCCGGGGTGATGGTAGACGGTGTCCCCCGGCTCGGCCTCGACCTCTTCCACCTGGAAGCCCAGATCCTGAAGCTCACCGCGGGTGCGGTCGCTGCCGGCGACAACCAGGTGATCGAGCCAATCTACCAGGCGCGTGTCTGTTCGACTCGCCA
>DATHUZ010000298.1:0-4035 GCA_035461725.1 Anaerolineae bacterium | reverse complement strand
CGTTCTCCTGGAACAGCCGGTGTAGATCCGCGCGGCGATAGTAGGCCAGGAACGGAACGGCACCGGTAACCTTGAGCAGCCTTTGCGCGGTCAGATACAGCCTCGCCTTGAGCGGCACCGGCTCGGCGTAACAGTCCGTGGCCGTCACCAGGTGCCCTCCAGGCTTGAGCAGCCGGTGAGCTTCGCGCATCAGCGCCGCCGGCTCTTGCACCACGTGCAGGATGTTGAACAGGAGGACCGCATCGAAAGAGGCGTCGTCGTAGGGCAGCGCGTAACCGTCGTGCACGTGAAACTCGACGTTGCCCATGCCGGCGGTCTCCGCCTTGCGCCGCGCCACCGCCACCATCTCGGGGGCAATATCCGTCCCGATCACGTGCCGCACGTGGGGCGCGATGCCCAGGGAGATAATGCCTGTGCCACAGCCAATCTCCAGCACCTGCTGCTCGGGCGACACCACCGACCGCGCCTTTTCTACCGACCGCCGGTACGCGGTCTCGAACCACTCGAAAGAGCGCTGATCGTACCCGGGCGCCTGCCTGTCCCAGAAGCCTCTTTCCTTTGCTTGCCGTGTTGTTTCGGCCATCTGGTCATGCCTCTTGTAGAAAATCGTCGCACACAATGGCCGCGACGCGGCCGGCAAAGCCACCGCCCCTGCTTCCCCGCTCGCTCACCGACGACCAGCTTGACCATCGCGGCCCGCACCTATCTCAGGCGAACGAGGAAGGCGCAATGCGGCGCGCCTTGCAGGATCGACGCTTCGAGCGTCACCTCCACCGGCACGCCGAGCGCGTGCTCGAAATTCTCCCGCAGATTGTGCACCGAACAGCCGCACAGCAGGGGCGACGTCACCAGCCCGAGTTTCACCAGGTCGCAGGCGCAAAAGTCGTAACACACCCGGATCTCGCCCGGCGCGGTCAGCTCGTACGTCGCTTCCGGAAACACCCGGCCCAGGGCAGCGAGGAACTCGTTCGTGCTGGCACCCGGCGCCCTGGCGTGGCGAAACATCTCTGCCGTGTACGAATCGGCACACGCTTGGCCGCAGGCTCTCAAGATGGCCTCTCGTGCTGCTTCGTCAACCTCTCCAAGCCCTGCGACGAGCCCGGCAAACCAATGCCTCAGGAACTCCATCGGCTCCTCTCTGTCGCCTGGAAAACTCTAGCCGCGGCCGATCTCTGGCCGGTTGCTCCAATCGATCGGCCCATGCTCGAACCGGTACTTTAGCCTCGGCAGCACCACCTCGCTCCACGCCCGGTCGAAATATTCGTACGCGCCGTCCCACTCACCGCCTTCTCCCCATCCGTCATGGCGCAGCGTCACGCGCGTTTCCCCCGCCTCGGTCTCGAACAGCCGGACCACGACGTGCGTCATCTGGTCACGCACGGTGGGCAGCGAAGGCGGCGCGTTCCACGTAAAACTGAGCATTCTCTCCGGCTCGACGGCCATCACGATCATGCCGTCGCCGCCACGCAACCCAGGCTCGGCGTCGGGAGCAAAGAACATCTCGTACGCGCCGCCCGGCCTCAGCTCGATGTGGCACTGGGGCGCGAAAAAGCTCCGCGCGCCCTCCTCCGTCGTCCACGCCCGCCACACCTCGCCCGCGGGCGCGGGAACCATGATCTCGGCGAAAACGGTGCGCTCTACATCTCGCTCTTCCTGCCCGGCACCGGCTCCCTCGCCGTCCGATGCCCGGGTCCGCTGAGTGAGGAGTGCCGGCTCGATCTCGATCGTCCGCTGCAGCGGGAGGTGGTAGCCGATCAGCTTGCCGGCGAACGGCACGCAGGGCAGCGCCCATGCCTGGCCTGCTTCGACCACGGCTACACCGACGTTGGCGCCATCCTGCGTGATGGAGACAATGCCCATCTGTCCACGCTCCAGGTGGACGCGGACAACGGTATCGAGCGCGCCGCTCACGAACGTGGAGGGCACCGTACCGAGAACCTCCACCCCCGTTCTGCTTCCATACTCCTTCTCCGCCTCGGCCAGGTTGGCCTGCAGCAAACGCTTGACCGGTTCGAGCCGCCTCTCCGCGTTGGCCAGGAAGCTGGCCAGCAGCTCAAAATCGCCGTCCAGGGCCGGCGCGAACACCTGGGCATGTGTCTCGTTGAGCGCCTCGTGCGCGTCCGGCTCGAGCTCGGGAAAAGCCAGCAGGTTGATGGAGCGCTGGTCGCTGGCCTCGAGCATCAGCACGCTGCCGGCCATCCTGGCCGTGACGCGTCCACCGCCGGCGATTTCGATTTCCCCCTCGTACGGCGCCAGCTCCTGCCGGGAGATGGGATTGACCGCCGGAGGCAGCTCGATCTCCTCGCCCTCCAGTAGTTGAGAGATCGCGTTCTGGATGGGCCGCACCATTGGGATGGCGCCGAACGACTGGTTGCAAAAGAGGACGATTGTCAGCCCCGCGTCGACGTAGCGCCGAAAGAGTGCACTGGTGCCCAGTTCGCTGGCACCATTGTGCGCGATCAGCCTGCCAAGCGGCGTGTCCTCGACGTTCCAGCCGTAGGCGTAATCCTGAAGGAATGGCGTGTACATCCGGCGCCTCGTCTCCGCGTCGAGCAGGTCGTCGCCGAGCAGCGCCATGTGCCAGCGCAGCATGTCGTCGAGCGTCGAGAGCATCTCGCCGTTGCCCAGCACGTTCCACGACGGGTAGGGCTTTTCCAGGGCATGCCCGTGGTCGGTGTCGCCCGTGTACCAGCGGGCGATGGTTTTGCCCGACCAGTCGGGGCGGGTGTACCCGGTGTGCTCCATGCCCGCCGGCTGGAGCAGCTTTTCGTACAAGAACCGCTCGAACGGCTGCCCGGCCACAATCTCGACGATGGCGGCCAGCACACTGTATCCCGCGTTCGAGTATCTGTACTCTGTCCCGGGCTCAAAGAGGAGCGGGCTGGCGAAGGCCTTCTGCAGCACCTGCTCGCGGCCCGCCGGCTCATAGTCGGGCCCGGTGTAGTTGAGCGTGCCGGCGGTGTGGGTCAAGAGATGGTGCAGCGTGATGCCCGCTTTGTCTTGCGGCACGCCGGCAAGGTATCTCGACATAAAATCATCCGGATCGAGTTTGCCGTCCTGCGCCAGTTTCATCACGGCCGCGGCCGTGAACTGTTTCGTCACCGAGCCGAGACAGAACACCGTCCCGGCGGTGTTGGGTGTGTCGTTTGCCCTGTCGGCCAGGCCATAGCCCTCGCGCAGCAGCACCTCGCCGCCGTCGGCGGCCAGGATCGCGCCGGAGAAGCCGAACGGCGCGACGCGTGTCAGAAAGCGATCCAGATCCAAAGCGAACTGCCGAGTGTCGAGGCTCATAGTCACGCCCACTACTTTGTCCTCACCTTCTGCCACGACCGTTACCTCCCTCTACCCACGATCTCTTCTCCCTCCTCCTTCACCTCCAGCAGCATCAAAAACGCCTCGATCACCTGCTCCTGGTAGTCATCGGGCAGGCGGGTGATGTGCTTCGCCAGCCGCCGGATCCGCTCCGCCCGCTCGGGATCGACGTCGCCCGGCTCACTCTCCGCCCCTGCCGGCGTGCGCGCCTGCCCAACCTGCGGGCCGTGCACCAGGTCGCGCAGCAGCGAGATCACGTTCTGGCGCGTCTCGCCTGGCAGGCTGCGCAGCAGCGAGATCGCTTCCAGCTCCTCTTCGATGGCAGGGGGCAGGCTGGGCAGCAGGCCCGCCAGGCGAAACAGTTTTTCGGGCGACTCGTTCAGAGCCCAACTGACCTTCAAGCAGAACTCCCAGCCAGGCGTGCTTTCGCCCGCCAGCACCCGGTCCACCGTGCCGGGTGCCAGGCCCGCTTTCTGGTTCAGCTCGTCGTGCGACCAGTTCCTGCGTTCAGTCTCCAGGCTCAGCCAGCGCGTCAGCTCCATGGTTCCTCCTTACCTATCCTGCCGGCTATTCTAGCACCGATGTGGGCAGCCGTCAACCCCTGCGCGCAGGCACCCACTCGATCTCGCGGCACCGCCGCCAAAACGAGTAGGCCGGCCCATCGGGCCGGCCTACGTACGAATACCGGGCTGCTGCCCGCGCGTCATCCCGCTAGAAGATGGC